>JAIXVO010000092.1 GCA_027482985.1 Cyanobacteriota bacterium | reverse complement strand
CGCCAACTGGCTGATCCAACAGCTCCAAAAAATTTAGCCTTTTACCGCTCCAGCAGTGAGGCTTTGCACAATTTGACGCTGGAATAGGAGTACCAGGATTACCAGCGGAATCGTGCCTAATACGGTAGCGGCAGCAATTTCGCCATAGGGCACTTCAAACACCGAACTGCCGCCAATTTGGGCGGAGGCGACGGGAATCGTTTTCATCGTTTCTTCGGTGATGAAGGTCAGCGCGAAAATAAACTCATTCCAGGCGGCGATGAAGGTGAGAATGCCAGCAGCGGCGAGGGCAGGGAGGGTCAGGGGCAACAGGATGTAGACCAACATTTGCACGGTGTTGAAGCCATCGACTTTAGCGGCATCTTCCAGATCGGCGGGGAGTTGGACGAAAAAGTTGCGTAAGACCAGAATCGTTAAGGGCAGATTGATCGCGGTGTAGGGCAAGATCAGCGCCAGATAGTTGTTACCCAGGTTGAAGGCTTGCACCACTTCTAATAAGCCTTGCAACAGTAAGATGCCGGGAAATAGGGTGATGAATAATAACCCTGATTGAAACACGACGCTGCCACGGGGTTGCGATCGCGCTAACGCATAGGCCGCTGGAGTACCAATCACTAAACAGGCAAACGTGGTGGCTAACGACACGACGGCACTATTGAAGATGTAGCGCCAGAAGGGGCGACGAGCGAAAAGTTCGGTGTAGTGGCTGAGGGTGAAGCGACTGGGGAAATAGACATTCGGGACAGCCACGATGTCTTCATTCACTTTGAAAGAAGTCAGCAGTTGCCAGAGAATGGGCGCAAGGGAAAAGGTGATCATGGCGACAATGCCCACCCAGAATAGAACATCGACCCAGAGGCGCGATCGCGATTTGGGTGGGGCTGAATTGCGCGTTTGGTCAGATTGAATCCCGATAGCCATTGACGTTTCTCCTCATGCTTCTGTCTAGACGAATGGTATTCCCCCAGAGATGTTATTCTTCGCCGAGTTGGTGGCGCGATCGCGCGATGATCCAACTGGCGATCGTGATCACCAGGATTAATAACAGAAAAGTCACGACAATCAACGCCGACGCGTAACCAAAATCGAGATAGCGCATGGCGTTGGCATAGATATACATGGCGACAACTTCCGTTGCCCCACCGGGACCGCCGCCTGTCATCACTTGCATCAAATCAAAAATGCCAAAGGTTTGGGCAAACCGAAACAACACGGCAATCACAATTTGCGGGATGAGCAGCGGTAAGGTGATTTGCCAGAAGCTTTGCCAGGGCGTTGCGCCTTCTAACGTATGCGCTTCGTACAAATCTGCAGGAATCGCTTGCAGTCCGGCTAACAACAGGATGCTAATGAAGGGCGTGGTTTTCCAGACATCGGCAATGATCAATGCCAGCGTTGCTGTCGTCGGTTGCCCCAGCCAGTTGATGCCCGTTTGGATCACGCCCAGCCGCAGCAAAATGTCATTGGCAATCCCAAATTGATCGTTGAAAATCCACGTCCAGCCGAGGGCGATCAGAGCGGTAGGGAGTGCCCAGGGCAGAATCGCGATCGTCCGGACAATGCCCCGCCCGCGAAAGGCACGATTCAGCAGTAAGGCAATGCCTAAGCCGAGAATTAATTCCAGAGTGACGGCAATCAGGGTGAAGCGGAGGGTAATGAGAAAGGTTTGCCAGAAGCGCCCATCGCCCAAAATCCGCCCATAGTTTCCCAGCCCCACAAAGATCGGTTGCAGTTCCGTCCCCAAATTTTGGGCAAACAATCCCAGCCACACCGATCGCGCGATCGGATACGCAAACACCAGCAACAGGATCAGCGTGGCGGGCAGGAGTAAATACAATCCGGTGCGTTGGTTCTGGGCTTCGAGCGATCGCATGGGGTCTGTTCTCCTTGGGTCTGGGGGAGACGTGCCAGCGGCACGTCTCTACGAGTGATGGGGTTAACCTTTCGCGGCTGCGAGCAAGCGGCGGGTTTCATTGGCGGCCTGTTGCATGGCGGTTTCGGCTGAGAGTTGATTGGTTAAGGCGGCACTCAGATATCGTTGCAGGATGTCGGAAGCCTGAGCGTATTGGGCGATCGGCGGACGGAGGACAGCATTATCTACCACATCGAGCAGGGCGGGATAGTGATTGTAAGTGGCGACCACCTCTGGATCGTTGAATAACTCGCGCCGACTGGGGACATAACCCGCCTTCAAAATAAAGCGTTTTTGGGCGGCTTCACTGGTGAGAAAGCGAATCGCGGTCAGGGCTTCGGCTTTATGTTTGGACGTTTTAGCAATGCCCAAGCCCCACCCGCCGAGACAGGAACCGTTGGCCGTACCGGATTGCGATCGCACCATCGGCATGATCGCCACCTTCCCTTTCACCGGGGAATCGTCGGCATTCATCAATGACCAGGCATAGGGCCAGTTCCGCATGAAGGCGGCCTCGCCACTTTGAAAGATGCGGCGGGTGTCTTCTTCGACATAAGTGGTTACGCCAGGGGGCGACAGTCCTTCGCGCATCGTACTTTGCAAAAACTGGATCGCCTTGATCGTCTCTGGCCGATCCAACCCGACTTCCAGCGTGGCTGGATTCACCCAAAAGCCGTTAAACCCCTTCAGCACCTCCACAAACATGGCGGGTAGCCCTTCGTATTGCTTGCCCTGCCACACATAGCCCCAGCGCACCGCTTTCTGTGCTTGCAAGGCTTGCCCGATTCGCTCAATGTCTTCAAAGGTGCGGGGAGGCTCCAATCCGGCGGCGGCGAGGAGGTCTTGACGGTAATAAAGCATCCCGGCATCAGACCGGACTGGCAATCGATAGAGTCTACCCGCATACTTGCTACCCTCAACATCGGCTGGAGAAAACGCTGCCAACTCGGTGGGGGTGATGTCGTCAGTTAAATCCATCAACCACCCAGCAGCGGCAAACTTGGGAGTCCAAATGACATCCATATTCACCAGGTCATAGGGCGAATTGCCCAGCAGAAATGCCGTGGTATACATATCCTCCAGCAAGTTGACCTGGTTGGGCCCCTCGACAATTTGCAGCCGAATGTTGGGATGCTTGGCCTCAAATGCCTGCACCATGTTCTCGTTCCAGGGCGGCACATCGGGTGCAGTCATGAGTAGTTTCAGCGTCACGGGCGCTTGGGCTGGCGTGGCCGGAGACAACAGCACCACACCCACCAGACAGACGATCGCGATCGCCAAAATTTGTAGCGGTTTGAGCCAAACTTTGAGCATCTGCATTCAGGCTGACGACAGCAGGGACAATTCAGCGTAGAAAATTAAACGCGATCGCATCTTACCGCTCTCCCCTGACCCCCAGGCTGATTGACTTACCAAACGCAACAAAGCATCGTGCGGGATCACGTTATGATTGAATAGAAGTTAAGTTCTGTAAAGAAAGTTGACTGCCATCTTCACGCCATCCGAATCCGCTCTCCGCTCAAACGCCTGGTATGCGCTTGACCCTCTCTGGCAGGGCGATGAAAAAGCCGTTCAGCAAGGCTTACCCCATACCCAACTCGCCCCCGCTTGGCAAATTTTGCTTCTGGGGGATGGGTCGCCCACCCGCCATCTGCAACTGCTGACGGGCGAACCCACTGAAGTCGATGTGATTGATATGGCTCCGATTGGCCTCGACCCCGATCAGGCTCCCATCCAGATTGAAGTTGTGCCGGGACCGCGCATCCGGCGACAGGTGTGGCTGCGGACAGCATCGGGACAACGCCTCGCCTATGCCACCTCCTGGTGGGAAGCCAGCCATGTAGATGAATATTTGCAAAACAAATCCCTCCCCGTCTGGCAAAGCCTCGCCCGCCTCCGCACCGAGTTGTACCGGGATGTGCAGGGCTTGTACTACGGTCATTCTGCTGCCTTAGAACACGCCTTTGGGCAACCGGGCCCGTTCTGGGGTCGCCATTACCTGTTCTGGCACCACGGGCAACCCTTCACCCTGATCTATGAAGTCTTTTCGCCCTACTTGCAGAAGTATCTGGGGTCAATGCGCGTCGGAGCGGGCGATCGCGCAGAATAGAAGGAATTGGATGCACCGGAAGCTTAACTGCTGAACCCAATTCACCTGCGTTATTCTGGGCTATAGTCGATCAATTATGAAAAACCCCATTTCGGAGAAGGAAAATGACCTGGCGCGGCTCTAGCACCCCTACGGATCGAATTTTTGCGTCTCTGGCCTACTTGCTCCCCCTGATGGATGTCTTTGGATTAGTGGCAGGTGTTCTCATCGCTTCTGGTTCCTTCCTGACTCCGGTTCTGGCGCTGCTGTTTATCCCCCTCAGCCCGTTACTCAACATTTACTACGGCTTTGGCGGGTTCATGCCCCTGATTGTGTTCTTTGCCCTCTATATGTTGGTTGTGCGGAACGATCGCGTTCCCCACTTCATTCGCTTCAACGTGATGCAGGCAATTCTGTTTGGGATTTTGTTAAGCCTCTTCTCGATCATCTGGCGCTTTGTGCTGGAACCCATCCTGCCCACTGGCAATATCATCACCCAAACCTTGTTCAATACGGTGTTTCTGGCGACGATCGCTGCCTCCCTCTATTGCATTGTGCAATCGGTGTTGGGACGTTACGCCGAAATTCCCACTATTTCCGAAGCCGCCTACACCCAGGTACGCTATTAAGTCTAATAAATCTAAAAAAATCCCCAGCGTAGAGACGTTTCACTGAAACGTCTCTATTTTTATGCGATCGCCCCAATCACTCCCTCGCCATCACATAATTATCCAGATGCCCGATGCCCTCGATCGCCACCCGGACGCGATCGCCCACCTGCATAGCTCCCACCCCTTCCGGCGTGCCCGTCAAAATCACATCCCCCGGCAGTAAGGTCATCACCTGGCTAATGTAGGCCACCAATACATCCGGCGAAAACACCATATCGCTAATCGGCGCGGACTGTACAGGCGTTTCCCCCTCATTCAAAAAGGTTTGCACCCGCGCCCCAGGACTCAGTTCGCGCACAATCCACGGCCCCAGCGGACAGAACGTATCAAAACCCTTAGCGCGCGTCCATTGCCCATCTTTGCGCTGCAAATCCCGCGCCGTCACATCATTCGCGATCGTGTAGCCCCAAATTTTGGTGTGCGCCTGTTCCGGTGAGCAATTCGCACAGCGATCGCCCATCACTAATGCCAACTCGCCTTCATAATCCACCCGCTCCGACTGGGACGGGTACTGAATCGCCGCATTCGCTGGAATGATCGTGGTCGAAGGCTTCAAAAATAACAACGGTTCTGCGGGTACAGGCGTGCCCATTTCCGCCGCGTGATTGGCATAATTCTTGCCCACTGCCACAATTTTGGAGGGCGAACAGGGAGCCAACAATTGATAATCTCCGGCCACCAATTCCACCTCTGTGGGTTGTCCCTTGAGCCAGGGGGGCGCATCTAACACCCGTACCTGGCGATCGACCTGGAGGAGTCCGTAATAGACCTGCCCATCGGTGGCCTGAACCCGAACATAGCGCTGTGCCATAGGTGGTTGAGAGTCCTAAGGTGAAATTCCGAAACTGCTTACACAAGATTATCTATCCAGAGGTTCTCTATTTGTCTATGCCCCTCGGCGAACTTGCCGATGGTGATGTCGGATTGTGGCGCGATCGGTATAGAATAAGAGATCCTTGCTTCCTAGCGATTCGCTGGAGAAGCCACTTTGTCCATAAGGAGACTGGTAATCATGGCTCAACTTTACGAAACAATGTATATTCTGCGTCCCGACTTGACGGATGAAACGCAGTCGATCGAGAAATACCAAACCATTCTGCGCGATAGTGGGGCGGAAATTCTGGAGACCCAACATCGGGGTAAGCGGCGCTTAGCGTATGAAATTCAGAAGCAGCGGGAAGGCGTTTACGTGCAAATGAATTACCGTGCACCGGGAACCAGTGTGGCTATTCTGGAGCGGGCGATGCGGTTAGGCGATGAGGTGATCCGCTATTTAACCATCGCTCAAGAAGAGCCGAAAGCGGAACCCGAAGCAGTAGAAGCGGTAGAGTAACATCTGGTTACATGAGACAGTTTGATCTCACTCTCAACCCCTCCCCTGGTTGGGGCTACTGTCGCAGGGGGGGGTTGCAGTCCGGTGCCCTCTCCCCAGTTAAGAGGGTGAGGGTGAAGACCGTTCGAGCAATTAGTTATGAAATTTTTCAGAGTCCTAGCCTGGATTATTTATGAGAGGTCAAGCTAGAGACAAAAAAGAGCCTGAAACGGCTTAGAATCAGGCTCTCTAGAATTTCAATAGGCTTTATTGTGCCATGACACAGTGTAAAGCTGAACTGGGCTGCGATCTACATTGTCTGCGCCCGTTGGTCGTGCGGTTTTTAGACTTGGAATTGAGTTTGGATGCGGGGATTTTCCTGGCACGGCCAGCCGAGGCGCAAGTGCCGATCGACCAACGTCTAGCGGTCTGTATCGAGAACTGGTGTGACCCGCATAAGGTTACTCATCGCTACAAAAAGATGTGTCTGCGACAATTGCCAAGCTTAAGCAGCTGTTTGTCAATGGATACAGGAGTAACTAAACAGCAGACTCTACAGCGCTCCTCCCTAACCCTCATTAGAAAGGAGGAAACCAAGCCTTGCCTAAAGGGACGATTTCTGGGGTCGGGCGATCGCGCGATTGAGTCCAATCAGGATTAACCCCACAGTCGCAAATGCTAGAGAAAGCAGATGGCTGGCTTGCGAGGCAAAAGTTACGAGAATTAAGTTCGAGATTATTGCTAACACGGGGATGACCCAGGGGACTTGAAACCCAGAATTTTCCGGTTCGCGGCGTTTAATCGCGACGAGAGACAGATTCACGAGAACAAACAACACCAGAATTAGGGTGGCGGTCGTTTGTGCCAAGAATTGAATGGTGCCGGAGAGCGCCAGCAGAATCGCGATCGGTAAAATCACCAGGAAGGTGCGGTAAGGGGTGAGGCGATCGGGGTGAAGTTTGCCAAACCAGGCGGGGATGAGTTCTTCTCGCGCCATGCCAAACATCAGGCGGGATGCGGTTACAAAGTTGAGTAAAGCCGTATTTAACACGGCGAACAGGGCAATCACGGTAAAGATCAGTTCTGGAAAGTTGGGTTGGGCCCGCCGCACGACATCTAGCAAAGGCGCAGTCGAGGCGCTCAACTCCGCTGGACTGAGGACTTGCGTTGCTAGCCAGGACACCAGGATGTAAATACAACCCGCGATCGCCAGGGCAATCAAAATCGCGCGGGGCACATTGCGCTCTGGATTTTTGACCTCTTCCGCCACATTCACGATATCCTCGAAGCCGACAAAGGCATAGAAGGCCAGTGCTGCCCCTTGCAAAATCGCACTCAAACCGACGGCGGTCGCAGGCGGAACGGGCGTGGGCGCGGCACTCCCGCCCACCAAGTAGGCTGCTGATACCAGAATCACAATGATCAAGCCAGAGACTTCTAACGTTGTGCAAACAATGTTAACTGCCGAGGATTCCTGCATGCCGCGAAAATTCACCCAGGCCAAGCCAGCAAATAAGGCCAGCACGATCGCCCAACTGGGAATCACGGGCGCAAAAGCATTCAGGTACCCCGCGAACGCCAGCGACAAGGTTGCCATCGACACGAGGCAGGTACAAAACATCAGCCAGCCCACCAGCATCGACAGCCACTCGGTGCGAAAGGCTTCATGAATAAAGTAGGCCACGCCGCCACTTTTGGGTAGACGACTGCCCAGTTCGGCATAGCTGAGGGCGGTCAGGGCGGCTACGATCATGGCGATTAAAAAGGAGGCCCAGACCATTGACCCGGAAAATCCGGCAATTTTACCCACTACGGCGTAAATTCCGGCTCCCAAAATATCGCCAACCCCGTAAATGATTAGGGTTCTCAACCCAAAGACACGCTTGAGTGCCGCTTCTGATTCAACATCGGGATGGGGTGTCATAAAGATTGGGGATGCAAGTTACCGCTCATGATGCGAAATTTATTCCGATGCCGTCAAGCAAAAGTCTGATTTTCGGGCGATCGCGCTTTGTTGGGGGCGATCAGCATGACCGCAAACGGTGCAACTGGGCTTGCATTTTGACATGGCTATAGTACAATTGTTCGCATCTAGCCAAAGAGTGAGTCGTGGCTTTAGGAGACGTGATGATGGAACAACCAGTATGGCAATCCGGCGTTAAGTATATGTTGGCTGGCGGCACTTTAGTGGCAACCCTGGGTTTGTTAATGGAACCCCAAGCCTTGATGGCGAAATTGTCCCCCCCAGCAGACCGTTGTCAGCAGGTGATTCAGCCGCAGGCCGTACTGTCGCGCGATCGCCTGGCGCAACTCGTGACCCTGCCGGAAACCGCGACCTCAACTCAAGTCCGGCAAGTGGTGCCGCCACCTTATTGCCAACTGGCTCCCACGCAAGGCAACAGTACGACTCGCCGGGAAGCCTACCCCCTCGCCTTTGATCCCCAAACCTGGCTGATTGTGACCTATGCAGGGGATGCCTACACCGGATATACCTTTAGCTTCCGTCGTTAATCCCCCCTTATGAAACACCTCCTCCCCCTGGCCTTAGGACTTTCAGCAACGGCGATCGCCCAGGCCGATTGGCTGACTCCCGCCCAAGCGACTGATGACCCCGCGACTGCGACTGAACTGGCGCAAACTGAAATGCCTGTCGATACTGCTACTGCTCCTCCCGCTGCTGGCACTGACGCGATCGCCCTCAGCTTTGATCCCCCACAGACTTCGCCATCCACTGCGCCAACGCCCCCAGCGCCTGCATCAGACTTGCCGCCGGACTCGCTGCGATCGCCCGCCACTGCGACCAGTAACCGGGAAGATTTATTTGCCGGCGGTTCGGAATCGGTAGTGGCGCGGACGGTGGGGGCGGCAGAAGGGACACGGGCACCGGATGGTGGGAAAACGGATATCTACGAAGGGCACGTTGATCCGGGAAATGGGGTGTGGAATCGGGGCACGTTCTCGTATCAATTTGGCAACAATGAAAACCTGACTGCGGATGAAGCCGATCGCCGTCAGATGGCGAAAATTAAGCGAATTTATGAATCAGTGCTCTTGGCAAAAGCGAATCAGCATGGAGTTGCCCCGCTCACCCTGGCAGAAGAGTTGAATGGGATTGATTTGATTAATCAAGCGCCCCTCGCTGTGACGGAAGAGGGCGGCTATATTGAGCGACTGGCGGAAGCGAAAACCAAGAAAGGCTTGGCGGGACAGGCGGCGATTCTAGAGGCGCGGATCTGGGCGTTTTGGGATGCCTCGCGCGGGGGTTGGGATGCGCCGGGGCTACGGGCCTATGATGACATGGGCAAGGAGGCCAGTATTCGCCATGACCAAAAACGCCGGATGGGGATGATTGAGGAGGCGCTAACGGCTTATCAGGAGACGCATGGGGCGATCGCGGAACGGCCCAGCACTAAGGGCGATCGACGACAGGTGGCGATCGCGCCCACGGCTTCATCAACGGCCTCAGATCGCGAACAACGAGCTGATCAAATTATTGGGGGTGCGTCGGGTGCGACAGGCGTGCCGATCTCGCTGATGCCATCGGGTGTCCCTGGGACACGATGACGGTGGGCAGACAGGCTGGGGAGGAGGCGTTGTTCTGCCAGACTCTAGTGATCCGATGGGGTAGTGTGGCAGGAAGTCACATCAGTGATTAACCCTACTTCTACCGATCCTCTCTTTGGGCGGGGTCATGTAGGGACTGGCGGCTGTACGGCCTCAGCAGAGAATTAGGGTGAGGCTTGCTTGGGCGATCGCTAGGACAAGGGGGAAAGCCTATGCGGAGATGCGGAGGAAGGGTTTTGCGGTGGGAGCGATCGCGCACCTGGACTGATTTCACAGGCTTAATAATTTGTTTAACTCTTCTTAACGTTGGTGATCAAGGTCTCAGGTACGCTGACTACAGGATGTATTGTTATGTAACAAGCTTCTGTCCTTCCACCCCCTGCTGAGTACATGAACACGTTATTCGATCTGCTGGCAAAGGGCGGTCCGGTGATGATTCCTATCGTCGGATTGTCTGTAATCACTCTGGCTTGTGCCCTGGATCGGGCGGTGTTCTGGTTTCGGTTACTGCGTCGCGAAGATCGAATTGTCCATGATGTGTTGGAAGCGGCGCGGTACGATTTGCTGGCGGCTCAAGGGATTGCCGAAAAAGCACAGGATTTGGCGATTGGGCGGTTCTTGCTGGCCCCGTTGCGGCTGCGGGAAGCAAGTCCCGAAACGTTTCGCCTGGCCATGGAAGCGAGCGCGGATCAGGAATTTGCCACGATGCGGCAGGGCGATCGCTTGCTGGAGACGACCATTAACATGGCTCCGCTGCTGGGATTGTTGGGCACGGTGACGGGGCTGATTGTGACGTTCCTGAACCTGAATATTGGTGGGGGGGCGAAGGTTGATCTTTCGAAAGCGGCAACCGGGATCGCGGAAGCGTTGATTACGACGGCGGGCGGCATGATTGTGGCGATTATTGCCCTGGCGATTTACCGCATCTCAGTGTCTTTGCAGGCGCGGCAAATGGATTATTTCTCAAAAGTGGGCAGTGAGTTGGAACTGATTTATCGGCAGGTGTGGTACGAACCGCAACAACGGCTGAATCCCTTTAGCGATCGCGCCGAATTGCCTTACAGTCGGCAGGAGGTGTAGGGATGCGGTACTTGAAGGGGCAACACCAGCGATCGCAGATGCCGGAAATTAATTTGATCCCAATGATGGACGTGATTATGACGATCCTCACGTTTTTCATCATTGTGGCGATGACGCTGACGGGCATCCAATCGGTTGATTTATCGCTGCCGGATGTTAAAGATGCCGAAACCGCTGCGGCCAAAAACCTACCGGAACCGCTAGTGGTGGAACTGAGTCGCTCCAAACGCCTGATTGTGAATGGGAAGCCTGCCAGTGAAAGTGAAGTAGCGGCAGGCATTCGGCAGTATTTGCAACAAAACCCCAGAGGGGCGGTGCTGCTGAAGGCAGATCAACAGTTGGCCTATAAAGAAGTGGTCGAGGTGCTGACGCAGTTGAAGCGGACGGGGGGCGATCGCGTCTCTTTAGCCGTAGAACCCGTTTAACGCGAGTAACGCAATACACTTCCACTAATATTTAAAGAAGCATGGGGATAGTTTAGGAAATCTAAACTATCTCTAAAGTTTCATGAATCCGTTTTCAACATAAGTAATAATACTACTGTCGCGGGGATCAAGACAGCTCAAGCCTTTGAGCCATTTCTTCCACGCTTGTTAGGGCTGCGGTGGGTCAAAGGTTAAATGCTTATTTCTTTTTACTCTGCTGATAGAAGACTGCGATCGCGGATGATCAATTTCTTTTACAAATGTATTTCTCAATTCCTAACTCAAGGTTTTTCATGAATTTGGCTAATTTTATAGAAATTTATTGCCCTAACTGCGGTCAGTCAGCAGAGCGTCACTATCTACTCAATGACCAACTAATTCGGACACAATGTGCCCACTGTGATTATTTGATGATTACCTGCGATCGCACCGGGAAAGTGATCGAAGCCTACGCGCCGGGTTACTCGGTTGCCTTGGGATCAGGTCGCAGAGCGGAGGCGCGCAATTGTCCACAGGCCGCATCCGCTTCTAACCCCCGCGAATAACGCACACTCACGGCAATATGACGTTGCTTTAAGCCTGCCACAAACGCCTGTACCCGTTGTTCGGTCGGGCGTTTGTAGTCTACTTCCTGAATCGGGTTATAGGGGATCAAGTTCACGTGGCTTTGAAACCCGCGTAAATGAGCCGCTAATTCGCTGGCATGTTCGGGGCGATCGTTCAGTTCCGCCAGCAGAATGTATTCAAACGTCACTCGTCGTCCCGTCTGCTCCACATACTCGCGACACTCGACCAGGAGTTCATCCAGTGGGTAATGATGGGCACTGGGGATCAGGGTGGCTCGTTGCGCCTGGTTGGAGGCATGGAGACTGACCGCCAGCGTCACCTGAAAATCAAATTCGGCAAAGCGGCGGATGCGACCCGGAATGCCAACGGTGGAAACAGTGATTGAGCGTTGCCCAATGCCAATATCCTGATTCAAACAGCGAATGGCGGCGGCAACGTGATCAAGATTCAGCAGCGGTTCGCCCATCCCCATAAAGACAATGTTGCTAACTCGACGCTGAAAATCTTCCTGCACCGTCAGCACTTGATCGACAATTTCGTGGGTGGCTAAATTGCGGATAAACCCACCTTTCCCCGTGGCGCAAAAATCGCACCCCATGGGACAACCCACTTGCGACGACACACACACCGTCAGCCGATTTTCAGTAGGAATGCCGACGGCTTCAATGATGTGGCCATCACTCAGACGCAGCAAAAACTTGACGGTGCCATCGGGAGCGACAGAGCGAACATGAATTGTCGATCGCCCGATCTCAGTCGTTGCCATCTCGGCCCGCCACTGTTTCGGAAACACGGTAATGTCCGCCAGCGATCGCGCCCCACGTTCATAAATCCACTGATGAAGTTGTTTACCCCGGTAGGCGGGTTGGCCCTGTTGCTGCACCCACTCAGTCAGGTCAGCTAAAGATTGACCCAGCAGCGGGCGGGACGTTTGGGGGGGAGATTCGAGCAGTAAGGTCATGGTGTGTTGAGCCAGGGATGATGGCTTGCCTTGATTAATCCCTATCTATGAT
>JAIXVO010000496.1 GCA_027482985.1 Cyanobacteriota bacterium | reverse complement strand
GGAGGGAGAGGGAGGGAGGAGCAGGAAGGGGGAGGAAGGAAGAGGGAGACAAGCGGCAGAAAGATGGGAGGGAGCGCAAAACAGACCTTGAATGGCTGACCATAGACGCAATTCATGAAGATTTACTGCCTGCCTGCCACACAAACAAGCCGCGGCACGTCTCTCCCCTTCCTCCCCCTTCCTGCTCCTCCCTCCCTCTCCCTCTCCCTCCCTTCATTCCTCACACTGACACCCATTCCTGAGTTGCCACATAATCGGGGTCGCGAGTCCAGCCCAGAGGGGCGTGTTGACATTGGCGGTGCGGAGACCGTTGGCGGTCCAGGTGTTGCAGGTGTTGAGGATGGAGTAATTGCCCGTGGCGGCGAAAAATCCGCTGGACTGGTCTTGGCCGCTGGCGAGGCGTTGGGGTTGACCGCGATCGCCCGCTTCAAAAGTGCTGCGGATGAATTGCATGAGGGCCAGGTAGTCAGCGGCACTGAGTTTGACGCATTGCAGTTGTTCATCCTGAAGTTGGGGTAGGGAGGGATGCCCTTTGACAAAAATGGCGGCTTGATTTTGCCAGTAGAACAGTGCCCGGAGCGCGTTCGAGAGACTGACCTGATCCCAGGAAGGTGTTTCGATATAGAAAATGCGATCGCCCCAGCCAAATTGCAGGTACCGGTAAGCCTGACTGGGTTGGTTGGCAATCTGATCCAGGTCAAACTGCGTCCGCCAGTTAAATTCGGGAGTTTCTACAGGCACGAAAAAATTGGTATGAAAGCCATCACTGGCAATGTAGATCTTGATTTGACACGAATAATTCTCTGGAAAACTCCATTTGCGGGGTGTCACACTCGCGATCGCCAGTAGCGTCACCCCACCCGCGATCGTCAATCCCGCGATCGCGATCGTCTTCCCCACCACCTTCAACCACCCCATCCGCACCCCCATTGGTTCCCTTGCTTCTCTTCATCTCCCGCCCAGACGGTTTTACCCCTTCTGTCTCCCAATTGAGACGTACCAGCGGCACGTCTCTACGGTTTCCCCTCCTGACTCCTGACTCCTGACTCCTCCCTTCCCCTCCCTCCTCCTCCCTTCCCTAAACAATCCCCCATTTCTCTCATCCCGACGTACCATTAATCTACGCCACTGTCGCAGGCTGGCGACCAGTTTGCCTATGTTAAATCCCTGGTTGGTTCTCGGAACCATTGCTTTTATTGGCAGTTTTGGAGTGAGTTTGGTGATGACCAGCGATCTGGGTGGATCGCTGGTGGCAGGTTCGTCTGCGCTGGTAACGGCGTTTGCGACAGCGGCGGCAGTCAACTGGTACCGGAATCAATCTACCGATCAGCGCTTGCTGGCCCTGCGACAACAAATTCGATCGCTCCAGCGGCGGCGGGCAGAAGAAGAACAGACTGTGATTGATCTTTCGGCAGAGAAAGAACGAGTGACGGCAGCGCTCCAATCCATGCAGGACACCTTACGCCAACGCCAATTGCCCAGTGCCAACCCCTATGCGTCCCCAGTTGTAAGTTGGAATTTGGCGGCACCCCCTTCGCCGGAGCAGATGCAAGCCGCGATCGCGGAAACGACGGCAGCCATTCAGCCGGAATTTCAACCAGCTTCGTTGACGCAATTTATTAGTGAGGCGGCAGCGACTAAACAGAAAATTACTGCCAGCCTGAATCAGTTGCAGAGTGAGTTAGCCCAGGTCAATGCGCAGGTGAGTGACCAGCGGCAGGTGCGGGATCAGCTGATTCAAGATGTCCAGCATTTGAAGCAACAAAAGCAACATCTGGATGCCACGGGCAAGAATTTGGCGCAGGAAGTGCAGGAGTTAGAGCGCTGTCGGCGGGAGTTAGACGAGTATGTGGTGTATCTGGAGACGAAAAAGCAGGAGCTAGAATCCGGTGCGAATCCCCTCCAGAAAGCCTTGAAGCAACTCCAGGGGCAGGTGACGGCGTTACAGACCGAATTGCGATCGCTGGAGAGCCAGGTAACTGCCAAACGCCAGGAGCAAGCCGAACTGGAACAACAACTTAGCCGGATGCAGGCTTCCAGTCCACCCCAACCCCAATCGCCAGCAGTCCGGCAACTGGAATCCCAAAAAGCCCAGTTAGAGCAGGAACTGGCCAGTTTGCGATCGGCTCGGCAACAGGCGATCTCGCTGCAACAGGAGTTACCCCAACTGGAACGCCAAAAAGCGCAACTGGAAGCTGATCTGGCGACTCTGCAACAACAGCATTCTGCCAATCGCACGTTGCAAACCGAGGTCCAACAATGGGCGACTCAAAAGGCCCAACTGGAGCAGGAAATCAAGCAATTGCAGCACCAGCGATCGCAATTACAGGCGACACAGGACAGCTTGCAAAAAGTCGAGAAACAAATTCGCGATCGGCGGCAGGAAAAAGAATCGCTCGAAAAACAAATTACCCAACTCCAGGCGCAGAAAACTGCTCTTCGCCAGCAACCCGCCCCTAGTCCCAGCCCTCCTGTAGAAGTAGCGGCTCCAGAAACCAGAAACGGTCATCAGGTTAGTCAAAAACCAGTCCTGGAACGTCCCATTACCCGCCCCAAACCTCAACCCCTAGAGCCAGAACCCTGGGACGAGGAAACCACCGATCAGGAATTGTCCGACTTGTGGACTGACTTTATGGTGCAACTCCCGGAATATGAACTGCAAGTGCTCAAGGCGATCGCGCAAGAATCCAACCCTACCCGCATGCTCAACCGCATTGCTGAAGATAATTTCACCAGCCCCGAAGAACTGATCGACTCGATCAACCAACTCGCAGCCGAC
Organism: Cyanobacteriota bacterium; assembly: GCA_027482985.1. Lineage (GTDB taxonomy): Bacteria > Cyanobacteriota > Cyanobacteriia > Leptolyngbyales > Leptolyngbyaceae > JSC-12. Next base: position 6,453 of record JAIXVO010000496.1, on the reverse strand, counting down.
ATCGTGGGTGAACAGGTCGTTAAATTCCGGGGCGCGAATCCTCCCATCATCATGAAAGATCATCAACGCACGATCAAGAAGTTGATTGAGACGTATGAGTACTTAACAGAGTAGGGAAGGGGTAGAAGGTAGAAGGTAGAAGGTAGAAGGCAGAAGGTAGAAAGAAACAGCTTCCATTTTCCTGCTAGTTCTCCTGACTCCTAACTCCTCTGCCTGATGTCTTTCCTAGCCCACTCGCCACAGTTCATTGCCATTCGTTGCCGTGCTGGCCGCGAACACTAATTTGCCGCCGACGATCGCCAGTTCCGTGGGAGCCGCTGTGAAGTTGCCACTCACGGGGACGGTGTTGGCGAGGGTGCCGTCGCTGCGGAAGACTTTGTAGCCAGTGCCATCATTGGCGACAAAGAACAGCGCCCCGTTGAAGTTGATCAACTCGGAGATGTCATCGTTCCCGGTGGTGTTCAGATCGCGTACCAGCGTTGGGGCTGTGCTGCCGTTGGTACTCAGGAGTTGCAGGTTGGGGCTGGCGAGGGTGCCAGCATCGGCCACCAGATAGAGGCGATCGCCCACGACGGTCAGTTGACCGGGGGTATTGCCACCGGAGGAGAGGGCACCCACTTCGGTAATGGTGCTGCTGCCGGGAGCGGTACTAAACAACTTGAAGGCACCCGTCGGGCTATCTTTGGCAATGAAGTAAAGATTGCCGTTGAAGGCGGTCAGGTTGCTGGGATTGGCATCGCCGCTGCCGGGATTCAGATCCCCGACGCGGGTGGTGGTGGCTGCGGTACCGCCGCTGCTCCAGAGTTCCACGCCACCTACATCTCGCGCCGTGAAGTAGAGGCGATTGCCCACCGCCTTCAGGTTGCTGATGCCCGCACTGCCGCCCAGGTTACTGACGAGGACAGGAGCGGTGGTGGCACTATCCACCTTCCACAGTTGGGTGCCGCCGTTTGCGGTGAAGAACAGGGAGGTGCCCGCGATCGCCAGGTTGCCGACATTACTCAGCGTCGTCGAGACTTTTTCGGGAGTACCGCCACTGTTCACCCGCCACAGTTGCCGCACGCCAGTCGCGCCATCTGTGGCGACAAAGAACAGGGTATTGCCGTAGCTGGTCAGATTTTGGGGATTGGAGGAGTTGCCGCCGGGTCGAATGTCGCCCACTAGGGTTGACCCTGTACCCGTGGTCAGATCGGTGCGCCAGAGTTCTAATCCAGTGGCGGGAGTGGTCGCTGTGTAGTACAGCGTGTTGCCGACCACAGTCAGGTTATTGGGCGACGATCCCCCCGCACCGACATCAATATCGGCGACCCGACGGGTATTGGCAGCGGTGCCATCACTGCTCCAGAGTTCGGTGCCGTTGGTGCTGTCGGTGGCCGCGAAGTAAACAGTATTGCCCACACTGACCAGATCCGTGGGACTGGAACTGAGGGGACCCAGTTGAATATCTGAAACGAGCGTCGCGCTGGAGGCCACACCGACACTCACGGTCGCCGTCCCCGTTTGCGCACCACCCGTCCCCGTTGCGCCCTGGTCATTCACTGTCAGGACGATTTGCGCCGCGCCTGTGAAGCCAGCGGTGGGAACAAATTGCAGGTTGGTGAGGGCGGCATTGACATTCGCGATCGCCCCCGTGAAGGAGACCGTCCCAGTGCCAACGCCCGTCACACCCGTTAAGCCGGCGGTACTACCGGGGGTGAGGGTGCCGTTGGTGGCGGTCAGAGTAACGACGACGGGACTGCTCCCAGCATCGGGGTCAGAGACAGAGAGACCGCTGGCGAGGGTGAGGGTGGTGTTTTGCGGAATCAGCTGACCGCCAGGGGTGGCAATCACGGGCGCCGCATTCGCCCCGCCGACCGTCAGGAAGACCGTAGCCGCATTGGTGGAAGCCGTCAGCCCATCGGTAGCGCGATAGGTGAAGCTATCAGTGCCCTGGAAGCCCGTATTCGGACGATAGACAAAGGAGCCATCCGGATTCAGGGTGACAGTACCATTCCCAGCATTATTGACCAGGGACGAACGCAGCCGGTCACCGTCTGGATCACTGTCGTTCGCCAAGACACCCGCTGCTGTCACGCCGAGCGAGCCATTGGTGGGTACCAGGAACCCGCCATCATTTTGCACAATGGGGGGTGTACTACTGGTGCGGATGTCAATAAACACCCCAGCCGTGGAGTTGAAGCTGCCATCGGTGGCGCGATAGGTGAAGCTATCAGTGCCCGTGGCTCCGACGTTGGGCGTGTAATTGAAGGAGCCATCTGGATTCAGGCTCAAGACACCCTGAGTCGGATTGTTGACAACTGAGGCACTCAACACCTGCCCCACATTCGGGTCGGTATCATTCGCTAACACCCCCAGCGATCGCGCGATCACCAATTGATTATTGGGATTCACGGAATAGGTGTCGTTGAGCGCCACGGGTGCGGCGTTTGGTCCCACGCTAATGGTCACAGTCGCCGGCACACTAGAGACACCATCTGAAGCCAGGTAGGTGAAGAAATCAACCCCCGTGAAGCCAGCGCGGGGCACATAGACAAAGGAGCCGTCATTGCGGAAGGCGAGTAACTGCCCATTCGCTGGCTGCGTCCCGCCACCCAGGGCAAACAGTGTCCCTTCTGGATCACTGTCATTCCCCAGGACACCCGGCGAGTTGACCACCAGGGTTTCCCCGGCGATCGCCCCAAACAGGTCAGATTGAGCAGTGGGAGGACGGTTCAGGGTCACGGACAAACTCACGGTTGCGGTGGAGCTAGCAATCCCATCTGAGGCGCGGTAAACAAAGGTATCCGTGCCCTGGAAGGTGCCATTCGCCGTGTACACAAAGGAGCCATCGGGACTCAGGGTCACGGTGCCATTGGCGGGTTGAGACACCAAAATCGCCGTCAGCGTATCGCCGTTGGTATCGGTATCGTTACCGCGCACACCCGGAGCCAATTGGGTGAAGGGAATGCCGCTGAAGGCTGCATAGGAGTCGTTATTGGCGACGGGCGGCGTGTTGTTGGACACTGACAGCGTGACGGTGGCAGGGCCGGAGACAGTCACACCATCACTGGCGCGATAGACAAAGCTGTCCACACCCAGGAAGCCCGCATTCGGGATATAGGTGAAGGTGCCATTCGGATTGAGGGTGAGACTGCCGCTGCTGGGGCCCGTGACTAGGGTCGCCGACAGGACGGTGCCCGCATCGGCATCGGTATCGTTGTTGAGAATGCTATTGGTCGCAATCACATTCAGACTATTGTTCGCGGCCACTCGGTAGCTGTCATTCAGCGCGATGGGAGCCGTGTTGGTGCGGAGGGCGATCGCGACGGTGGCAGTCGAACTGGCGAACCCATCCGTGGCGCGATACACGAAGCTATCGCTGCCGGAAGCCGTCCCGTTGGCGGTGTAAACGAAGGAGCCGTTGGGGTTGAGGGTGACGCTCCCCTGCGTCGGGCCGCTCACCAGGATGGCCGTTAGACTGCCGCCATCCGGATCGGTGTCGTTGCCTAACACCCCTTGCAACAGGTTGACATTCAACGGACTGCCGATCGCAGCCGTGTAGTTCGTATCGTTATTGGCGACGGGGACGGCATTCACGCGCAGAGTGACGGTGGCGGGCGTGGAGGTGCCGCTGCCATCGCTGGCGACATAGGTGAAGCTATCTAAGCCCAGGATGCCCGCATTCGGGGTGTAGACGAAGGAACCATCCGCATTCAGGGTGACGGTGCCGCGAGTCGCGCCAGTGGCGAGGCTGGCAGTTAAGGGGTTGCCATCGGGATCGGTATCATTCAACAGCACACCGGGGGCGGTGATGGTGGAAATGGTGCCTGCATTCACCACCACACTGTCATTCGTGACGAGGGGCAGGTCGTTGACGGGGGTGACGGTGAAGGTGACGGTGGTGGGGTTGGACAGTCCGCCTAAGCGATCGCTGGCACGGTAGACAAAGGTATCCACGCCGTTGAAGTTGAGCCGGGGCAGGTAGCTGAAGGTGCCATCCGGATTCAAGGTAAAGGATTGGGCATTAGCGGGGGCGCTGATGATACTGGCGGTGAGGGGCGTATTGCCATCGGGGTCAGTGTCATTCGAGAGGACGTTGCCGACGGTCAGAAGGGTGTCTTCCTGAGTCGTGAAGCTGTCCGGGTTGGCAGTGGGGAACAGGTTGGAGGTAACGACGATGGAAACCGTTGCCAAGTTGGAAACAGTGGTGCCATCCCCAGCGCGATAGGTGAAGCTATCGGTGCCGCTAAAGGTCGCTTGCGGAATGTAGACGAATGACCCGTCGGGGTTGAAGGTGAAGGAGAGGGCGTTGGTCGGTGCCGCGCCCACTAAAGTTGCGGTCAACGGATTGCCATCGGGGTCGGTGTCATTCGCTAACACGCCCGGTAGCGTGATGTTGAGGGTGCCAGTAGGTGCAACGTTGTAGTTATTGTCATTGGCGATCGGGGCATCATTCACCGCTGCCACACTGATTGTGACCGTCGCCGAATTTGAAGTCGCTCCCAAACTATCGATCGCCCGATACACAAACGTATCGATTCCATTAAAGTTAGCGATCGGTTGATAGACAAAACTACCGTCTGGATTCAGGGTAAAGGAAAGAGCATTCGCCGGACCAACAGCAAGAGCCGCTGTCAGGGGCAGATTTGCATCTGGATCTGTATCGTTGGCAAGCACCGAGGAATTGACATTCGCAACAAAGATATCGCGACTGTTATTCGTATCTCCTGGAATTAAATTAGTGGCATCTGAAGCAAAGGAAACAAATCTGCCGTTGCCAGAAATCTTTGACTCGAAAGAACTACCATTCCCATCTGCTCCATCCCTCGTCCCGGAAACTCGGATTGTTCTTCCGGTAAGGCGATCGTGAACAAATACATCTCTAACGCCATTGATATCTCCAGGAACTAAATTAGTTGCTAAGGAATGAAATGAGACAAACCGCCCATCATCTGAAACAGTGGCTGTAAAGGAATCTGCATTTCCTTGAACACCATTAGAGTCAACAGAGACGAGAGAAGTTTGTCCACTTTGACGGTCAAAGATGAAGACATCACTACTGTTATTGGTGTCTCCACTTACTAATGTTGATGAGTAGGAATGAAATAATAGATAGCGTCCATCTGGTGAAAGATCACCCACTCCAAATGTTGGACTGGCAGAGGTAAATGTCGTGGTGTTTGCAGATTGGCGATCCAGGAGAAAAACACTACTACCAAGACCGACAGTAAATTCACTTTGATAAGCAACAAAGCGTCCATCATTCGAAATCTGTGGCGATACACCAACCGCAACTTCGGTAGACAGGCCAGTTTGTTGGTCATAAACGTTTACTCGACCTAGCCCAAGAGTACCGGAAGTAATGCTATCGCCACTGTCATAAGCAATGTAACGTCCATCCGAAGAAATTGATGGGCTTCTAGTGTTAATGAGATTTCCTGGCGCTCCAATCGTGCCGCTAGCAATCCGTCTTGTGATTCCAGTTTGCACCTCATAAACGTAGACACTGGGTAGCCCAGCGTATGGCAACCCTTGTGCATTAATATCTGATGCACTGGAGTAGAAGGCGATAAAGCGTCCATCTTCTGAAATCGCTGGAGAGTAGGAATCTCCATTGGGTGCTGCACCACCTGTGGCGGTTGAAATTAAAGTTGTGGTGTTAGTTTGGCGATCGCGCAAGAATATATCCAGTCTTGCATTCGTATCTGTAGGAACCAATCCTTGGGCATCCGTCGAGAAGACAGTGTAACGCCCGTCTCCTGAAAGATCTGAGCGGTAGTATGAGTTGAACAGGTTAGCAGTGGTCAGACCTTGACCACCACTAGAACTGGTTGAGATGCGAGTGACATTCAAGTTGCTGGCATTGTTTAAGACATTGCCAATCGTCAAAGGCGTATCTTCAATTGCATTGAACGTCTCGCCTAACGCGACGGGTGCCGTGTTGACGACGGAGGCGACAGTCAGATTGACGGTGCCCAGGTTGGAAGTCAAGCTGCCATCGGAGGCTTGATAGGTGAAGCTATCCACCCCACTGAAGCCCGCGTTTGGCGTATAGGTGAAGGCACCGTTGGGATTGAGGGACAGGATGCCATTGGCGGCAGTTGCGACGAGAGACGCGGACAGGACGGTGCTATCGACATCCGTGTCATTTTCCAGGATGCCGGGAGCTGTGATGTTGAGGGAAGCGGTGGTGGCGACCGTGTAATTGTCGGTGACGGCAGTGGGAGCATCATTCACCGGGGTCACGCTGAAGGTGACGGTCGTCGGATTCGAGAGGCCGCCCACACTATCGATCGCCCGATAGGTAAAGGTATCAACGCCGTTGAAATTCAGGCGGGGCTGGTAGTCGAAGGTGCCATCAGGACGCAGGGTAAAGGAGAGCGCATTGGCGGGACCTGCGACCAGGGTGGCGGTGAGAGGCGTATTGCCATCGGGGTCAGTGTCATTCGTCAACACATTGCCCACCGTCAGGTT
>JAIXVO010000149.1 GCA_027482985.1 Cyanobacteriota bacterium | reverse complement strand
GCATTTGGGCGAAATCATGAGTTTGGGCATTGATAATGCCAGTTTGACCGGGATGGGCTTGAAACTGGAAGGGATGCCTGCGCTGGTGGCTCGCCGCTTGACTTACCTGTATCGGATGCCAACCCTCGACCATCAAATTCGCGTGGGGTTGAATTGGATCACCCAGCCGATCGCCTCTGCCCTCTCCAGTCTGAACCATGGTTGAACCCACTTTGCCGAGAATTGTGTCCCTGTTGCCCAGCGCGACCGAAATTGTGAATGTGTTGGGCGGCACAGATTGGCTCGTGGGGCGATCGCACGAATGCGACTATCCTGCTCCAGTGCAAGCCTTACCCATCTGTACGGAACCCCGCTTTAATCCAGCTGGCACCAGCCAGGAAATTCACGATCGCGTGACCGAAGTGCTGCAAACCGCCTTGAGCGTCTACCGTGTGAAGACCGAAGTGTTGCAAGCCCTTCAGCCGACGCACATCATCACCCAGGCGCAGTGCGAAGTCTGTGCCGTGAGTGTGGGCGATGTGGAAAAGGCGGTTGCCATGCTGACAGGATGCCAGCCCCAGATCATTTCGCTGCAACCGACCGTCCTGGCAGAAGTGTGGAGTGACCTGGAGCGAGTGGCGGCGGCAATCGGAGTGTCGGCAACGGATGCGATCGCGACTTTGAAGCAACGCGTCGGAGAGTGTCAGCAACGGATCCAAACCATTTCCGTTGATCAGCGTCCCACCGTGGCCTGTATTGAGTGGATTGATCCCTTGATGGCGGCAGGCAACTGGATGCCGGAATTAGTCGAGCTGGCCGGGGGGCGATCGCTATTTGGGGCGATCGGTAAACATTCTCCCTGGTTGAAATGGGATGCTTTGGTGCAGGCTAATCCCGACATCATCGTGATTCTGCCCTGCGGGTTTGATTTGGCACGCACCGCTCAGGAAGCCAAATTGCTCCAAGCTCATGCCGAGTGGTCGGCCCTTAAAGCGGTGAAAACTGGGCGCGTCTACATCACCGATGGCAACGCCTACTTCAACCGTCCCGGCCCCCGCCTCGTCGATTCCCTGGAAATCCTGGCAGAAATCTTTCACCCCAATCGCTGTCAGTTTGGGTATGACGGCACAGGATGGCAGCAATTCCAGTAAGTTGGTGACAGGCTCTTTTTTTTGCAACTGCGTTATGGCTGACGTAATCACCCATCTTCCCGCCCTCTCGACCGCCACCATCTGGAGCATTATCCACGATGAAATTGATGATGCCACGGTAAATCAACTCGTTTGGCACTGTCTGGGCTATCGCTACGATGCCGCAACTCAAACCTGGGATGTCTCCGAGGTTGACCCCACATGGCGCGACGATTATCCCACACCGCCGGACTTTATCAGCGATCGCCCCCCCAACGTGAAATTAAGTCGCTCTGTGCCACCTGAAAACAAACAACTGTTAAAAGAACAGCTTGGCTTCCAGGGCTATAAAATCGACGAACTCGTACCCCGCAAAACCCGCCGTGCCCAGATTTCCAACTGGTTGCTGAGTTATATGAAGGTGAGTGGGTAATTGGTAATTGGTAATTGGTGATTGGTAATTGGTAATCGGTAATTGGTGAAGTCCCAGACCGATACCCAAGGAACCACCAACACATTACCCATTACCACCGACCCATTACCCGTTGCCATTACCCATTACCTATTACCCATTACCCATTACCCATTACCCATTACCACCGACCCATTACCCATTACCCATTACCCATTACCAACCCCCCACAATGCCCTCCGAACACCATCTGTTTTATGGTCGCTTTGCTCCCACGGAAGTGGTGGTATTAAGGCAGGCGTGTTTTACTCCGAGTCGGATGTTTGAGCCGGGAACTTACTTTGCGGGGCAGTTGCCGGGAGTGGCTTTTGAGATGGGACTGGTCGATAAGTTGCCGCCTGTTCGCGGGAAAAGTGCGGAAATTCGGCCTCAGAATTCTGAACCATGAAAGACCCTTACGACTGGATTGAGCGATCGCTCGACACTATCCACCAAGCCCGCTGGCATCGCTCCCTCAAAACCATCGTGGGTCGTCCGGGTGCCGTGGTTGAGTTGAATGGTCGCTCGGTGATTAATTTTGCTAGTAATGATTATTTGGGTTTGGCGGGAGATGAGCGGCTGATTCAAGCGGCGATCGCGGCGACGGAAACATATGGCACTGGGGCGACGGGTTCCCGGTTGCTGAGTGGGCATCGAGATTTGCATCGGCAGCTGGAACAGGCGATCGCCCAGTGGAAACAGACTGAGGATGCGATCATCTTCAGTTCTGGCTATTTGGCCAACTTGGGGACGATTAGCGCGATCGTTGGCAAACGCGATCTGATTTTCTCTGATCAATACAATCACTCCAGCCTCAAGAATGGTGCCGTCATGAGTGGTGCCACCTGCTTGGATTACGAGCACTGCAACCTGACCCAGTTGCGGCAACACCTTGAACAGCATCGCGCCGCCTACCGTCGTTGCCTAATCATCACCGATAGTGTGTTTAGCATGGATGGCGACCTCTGTCCCCTCCCAGAAATTCTCGATTTAGCAGCCGCATTTGAATGTATGGTGCTGGTCGATGAAGCCCACGGCACCGGGGTTTTAGGCAAAACTGGCGCGGGTTGTGTAGAGCATTTCGCCTGCCGCGATCGCCCCTTGATCCAAATGGGCACCCTCAGCAAAGCGATCGGTAGCCTGGGCGGTTATGTCGCCGGATCTGCCCCCCTCATCGACTTCCTCCGCAACCGCGCCGCCACCTGGATCTACACCACGGGTCTCTCCCCCGCCGACACCGCCGCCGCCCTCACCGCCATCCACATCATCCAAACCGAACCCCAATTGCGCGATCGCCTCCGGCACAATATCACCCACCTCACGCAAGCCCTCGCCTCCGTCTTTCCTGCAGATCAAGACGTGTCAACAACACGTCTCTACGCACCCCACCACCCCATCACCCCCATCCTCTGCCTCGAAGTCGATTCCCCCGCCACCGTCTTGCACTGGGGCGATCGCCTCCTCGCTGCTGGCCTCTTTGTCTCCGCCGTCCGTCCCCCCACCGTCCCCACCAGTCGCCTCCGCATCACCCTCATGGCGACTCATGAACCTGCCCAGCTCGATCAGTTGCGAGACTGTTTGCGATCGCTGGTGCCCTAACCCCCATTCCCGATCCGGGCGTTTGCCAATCGCCCCTACCGACCTTGTGCCCCCATACCTCCTAGAAGACGAGGTAACGGCATCGTCTTTACCACCTCCCGATTCCCTCCCGGAGAGACGAGCCAACGGCATCGTCTCTACCACCCCCTGACTTCTCCTTCCGCTCCCTCCCTTCCCCTTCCTTCCCCTCCTTTTCCCCCCGCCCCGCTAAATTCCCTCATCGCGATCGCTCTCAGAAATTTGGTAGGCTAGCTTAAATAGTTTGGGAACAGGTAGAGAGAGCGTGGACATTCAAATCGGACGCGGTAAAGTTGCTCGCAGGGCTTACGGGATCGACGAAATTGCATTAGTGCCGGGGCCGAGAACGCTCGATCCGGCTTTAGCCGACACTCGTTGGACGATTGGCGGCATTGAGCGGGAAATTCCCATCATTGCGAGTGCCATGGATGGCGTGGTGGATGTCAAGATGGCAGTCCGGCTATCTCAATTGGGGGCGTTGGGCGTTGTGAATTTGGAAGGGGTGCAAACTCGGTACGAAGATCCCAACCCCATCCTCGATCGCATTGCTGCGGTTGGGAAGGACGAATTCGTCACGCTGATGCAGGAGCTTTACCAGGAACCGATCAAGCCTGAATTAATCGAGCGGCGGATTCAAGAAATCAAAGCTCAGGGCGGCATTGCTGCGGTCAGTGGCACACCGATCGCAGCCAGTAAGTTTGGTGAAACGGTTGCGAAAGCAGGTGCCGACCTGTTTTTCATTCAAGCCACTGTGGTCTCTACGGCGCACTTGTCGCCCGAATCCGTTACCCCGCTTGACCTGGCGCAATTCTGTCAGGAAATGCCGATTCCCGTGGCGCTGGGGAACTGTGTCACCTATGAAGTCGCTTTGAATTTGATGAAAGCGGGTGCTGCTGCCGTGATGGTTGGGATTGGCCCCGGTGCTGCTTGTACCTCGCGTGGGGTGCTGGGCGTGGGTGTGCCGCAAGCGACCGCGATCGCGGATTGTGCGGCAGCGCGGGACGACTATCATCGTGAGACTGGCAACTATGTCCCTATCATTGCCGACGGCGGGTTGATTACCGGTGGCGACATCTGTAAATGTATTGCCTGTGGTGCCGATGGCGTGATGATTGGTTCCCCCTTCGCACGGGCGCAAGAAGCTCCCGGACGCGGCTACCACTGGGGCATGGCAACTCCCAGCCCCGTTTTACCACGCGGCACCCGAATTCGCGTCAGCACGACGGGAACAGTGGAACAAATTTTGCGCGGTCCCGCTCAATTAGATGATGGAACCCATAATTTATTGGGCGCTTTAAAGACGAGTATGGGCACATTGGGTGCGAAGAATATTAAAGAAATGCAACAAGTTGAAGTGGTGATCGCCCCCTCTTTATTGACTGAAGGGAAGGTCTACCAGAAGGCGCAGCAATTGGGCATGGGTAAATAGAAAGACCTTAACCTTTCCGAAAAGCCAAACTAATGGATCTGATTCTTAAAAGTTTGTTTGGTCTTTTTAACAACACCCAGAAATCTCGTTTCAGTCGTCTACAATAAAGGAAGCGGAGACGCATGTTTCCGTTCACTCCTCACACCACACTCCGCCTGAACATTGTTCGGGCGGTTCCTTATTTTAAAGGAGGAGACAGGAGTCAGAAGTGAGGAGACAGGAGTCAGGAGGGTAAGCCGTTATCGTTGCCGGAGATGGAAGAGGTAGAAACAGCAACCAGCCGGAGCAACTCTTTCAGTGAAAAAGGTAGCGACCAGTAGGACACAGCTCTTTTCATCATTGGCGTTGATCCATCATTTCCCGGCAGACTTTCCCCTCATTCCTGACTCCTGTCTTGTCTCTTCTACCTCCTGACTCCTGTCTTGTCTCTTCTACCTCCTGACTTCTGTCTTGTCTCTTCTACCTCCTGACTTCTGACTCCTGACTCCTGACTCCTGACTCCTGACTTCTACCTCCTGCCTCCTGCCTCCTGCCTCCTGCCCCAAATGTGACTATATGTTTAGCCCAGGTTGGAAAAGGCGAAATGTCCGGCTATGGTAGAATCTTGTGAAATACATATAGGCAAGGATTCTGAGCATGTCTGCAGCCGCACAAGTTACGGACGGAACCTTTAAGCAAGAAGTTCTCGATAGCGAGCTTCCTGTTTTAGTAGATTTTTGGGCACCCTGGTGTGGTCCCTGTCGGATGGTTGCCCCAATCGTGGATGAAATTTCAGCCCAATACGAAGGGCAGGTCAAAGTGGTCAAAGTGAATACCGATGAGAACCCGACTGTCGCCAGCCAGTATGGGATTCGGAGTATTCCCACCTTGATGATTTTCAAGGGTGGACAACGGGTGGATATGGTTGTTGGCGCTGTGCCGAAAACCACTTTGTCTTCTACCTTAGAAAAATACCTTTAGGATTGTGGTTGCGGCCACCACCATTTGACTGGTTTAAGATACAGCTTTCGCCAGAAATCTTGGGACTCCGGCATCTGCCTAATCTCTAGTCCTCAGTTGGTTTTCTGGCTTGCTTTTTTCCATCCTTTGTATTGCCACTGCCATACAAGGTCGTTCGGAAGCTTGAGATTAGCCTAAAGATTTCTCTCATAAAAAAGACCTCTGTCCTGGTGACTGAGGTCTTTTTGTTGGCACCAGATGGCGATCGCCCAATTCCCTACTGCACTGGTTTCGGTGAGATCGGCTCGGTATAGCCCGACTTAATCCAGCCTTCCACCCCACTGCGCTCCACCCGCACTTTCACCCAACCCTGGTCGGGGCTGGTTTCCAAGACTGTCACCTCTTCGTTGTAATCGACTCCCTCCACTCGTTCTGCATCCGCACTGGGAGCCTGCCGCACATTCAACCCATCACCCAGCGTAATCCGTGCCCGCTGATTGGTAGGAGAAGGACTGGGAGCGGGACTCGGACTGGGGGAGGGGGTAGCGGCGACTGGCGCGGGTGAGGCTGGCGCGGGTGCCGGACTGGGTTTCGCCGGGGCGGGCGGTTTCGCGGCGGTGGCGGGTTTGTCATTGGGGAAGGTCGGGCGGGGTGGGGATGCCGTAAATTGCGCCACCAAAAATTGAAACGCGATGTAACCGCCGCCGAGTAGCATCCCGATCGCTACCACGACTGCACTAAATCCTTTGAAAAAGCCTGACCAACCCATCGTGCCGCTTCCAATGAACAATGGTCGCAATTTTATAGCGATCGCGTCGTTTTGTCGCGCTTTTGATTGTTACGATTCCGGATGTTGAATTTGCTGCTGAATCCGGGTGCTTAAGGGCGTGTACTTGGAGGCTAATCGCGCTTTGCCAGAAGCCGCCCAATCTTGCAATTGTTCAATCTGTCCTTGCGCGGTGCGAGCCAGCGGAATTAACTGACTCGCAGCTTCCAAAATATCTTCTGTGGTGAAGTCACGGTTCTGACTGAAGCCTGTGTGCATCGCTTCCACGATCATTTGCTCAATTTCGGCTCCCGAAAAATCTGGCGTTTCGTAGGCCAGACGTTCCAGGTCAAAAGTCTTCAGGATGTGGGGGCGCAGTCGCTCTAAATGGACACCAAAAATCGCTTTGCGTTCTTCCTGCGTGGGCAACCCGACAAAAAAGATTTCGTCGAACCGTCCTTTCCGCAACATTTCCGGTGGCAAGGCTTGGATGTTGTTGGCAGTGGCGACCACAAACACAGGACTGGTTTTCTCGGCCATCCAGGTAATGAAGGTGCCAAACACGCGGCTGGTGGTACCTGCATCGCCGCGACTATCAACTCCGGCAAACGCTTTGTCGATCTCGTCAATCCAGAGGATGCAGGGGGCCAACGCTTCCGAGAGTTGAATCATCTGGCGGGTGCGAGATTCGGATTCTCCCACTAATCCGGCAAACAGACGACCGACATCTAACCGCAGGAGGGGTAAATGCCAGTGATGGGCGATCGCCTTGGCGGTGAGCGATTTGCCTGTCCCCTGAATGCCCACCAGGAGCAAGCCACGCGGATGGGGTAAGCCATATTGCCGCGCCCGTTCTGAGAATGAGCCGCCGCGCCGGACTAACCAATCTTTCAAGTTATCCAGACCGCCGATGTCGGTCATGTTGGCGGTGGTCGGGTAAAAGTCGAGAATTTGCGTCTGGCGAATGGTTTGGCGTTTTTCTTCCAGGATCAAATCGACATCTTGTGGTCGGAGTTCGCCATGAGTCGCGATCGCCCGTGACAGCACCCGGCGAATCCGCTCCATCGATAAGCCCTGACAGGAGCGCACCAGATCATCCAAAGTGCGAGCTTCCAGCGATTGTCCCGTTGCCCCCATCAGGCGTTGGATTTCAGTCCGAATTTCTGCCCCCGCTGGTAGGGGAAACTCAACCACCGTCAGAGTTTCGCTTAAGTCATCGGGTACCGTCAGTTGGGGAGACAGAATCACGATGTTTTTGGGTTGGGACTTGAGCGATCGCGTCAAGTTCTTCAGTTTGCGGGCGACGGAAACATCTTCCAAGAACCGATGGAAGTCCCGCAGGATAAAGATCGCGGCGACGGTGGTGGGGACTTTCTCAATTAGTTCTAATGCTTGCAGGGGATTGCGTTTGCCGAAACCCACGTCATTCGGATTGCCCTGATAGCCATCCACAAAATCCCAGATATACACCGACCGATTGCCCTGCTGTCTGGCACTTTGCGCGATCGCCGCTTCCACCCGCTCTTCTTCCTGGGTGGGAATGTAGATCAGCGGGTAGCGTGCTCTTAGCAGTAACTCAAACTCTTCGCTGAAACTCATTACAGAGACGGGGATTTAGTTTTTATCGGACAACTGATGACGTAAAGATTCTAAACTGGCCCAGCGGCGATCGACGGACGGTGAGGGGGTTTCTGGCTGCGGGAGCGGAATGCCGCCACACTCAGCATCACACAAACGGCGTTGGGGCAGTTCGAGACAAAGTTGCTCATACAACCAGGCTGTCGGGTCAAAATAATCTTGAGGCGAAAGCGTTTCCACCAGATCATCGGCTTCCAGATCTTGATCCAGCAAGAGGGAACTGAACTCGTCGGCAGTTTCATCCAGCCAGATAATTTCCGTTGGGGCGATCGCCAGTCGGTAGTTGTATTGTTGCAAACAGCGATCGCAGGCGAGGGTAATAATCGTGTCCGCGTTGGCTCCGACTTCCAGAAAATTGCCGCGATGGGAGACGCGTAAGGTGCCCTGCACTGGGGTTAAAGTCTCCAGACCCGGAATCATTTCACTGAACTCTACCGTTACAGTTTGATCCGGCGCTTGGGTCAAATTGGGGATATAGATTCTGTCCATACCTACGCTTCCAGCAATCGCACAACCAGACGACGATCGGGTTCTTGGCCGCGACTGTAAGTTTCCAGATCGGCGTGTTCTTTCAAAATGGTGTGAATTTGGCGACGTTCAGCCGCCGACAGGGACTTGAGTTCGACTTCTTGTGCCGTTGATCGCGCCTCAGTCGCCGCTTTTTCCGCGATCGCCTTCAGTTCCGCATAACGCCGTTCGCGGTACCCCGCCAAATCCACCGTAAATGCACCCTGCTGTTCGGGGGGAACACCCAAATTCAACGTCGCATTCGCCAGATATTGAATCGAGTCGAGGACATGCCCATCAGGCCCAATCAACTGATGAATTTGCTCCGGCGAAAGCACTGTTTCGTCAATCACCAGCCAGCAGCTATCCTCCCAGAAAGCCGGACTCTCGACTGCTTGCACCGGAGCCGAAATCCCAGACAGATTGAGAAACTCCTGCAACCACTGCTGACCACGCTGTTGTCGTGCTGTATCCATGATTAACTCTGGGCTTTCTTCTTGCGACCGGGCTCAAAGGGGAGGGTATCGGTACCTTCCTTCTTCGCTGCCGCTTTTTCCTCGGCTGCTACCAGCTTCAGGATTTCATCGGGTAACGGTTCGCGCGACAGGATGAAAGTCTGGAAGGTCTGGAAAATGTTGGCGATCAACATATACATCAACACGCCAGCGGGTAAGGGGAAGAACAGGAACATCCCAGAGAAAATCACAGGCGTAATCTTGTTCACCGTATCCTGGCTGGGGTTGGCGGAACTGCCGCCCTGCCCGGAGAGCATTTGGTTGACGTATAAACTAACGCCAAAGCCCAGAATCATGGCGATGATGTCCCAGTGGACGGTGCCATCGGGGTCGATCGCGCCCACATGACCGAGTTGTTCAATAAATAAGAAGCCTTTGTCGGCTGCCAAACCAGGGATGACGCTCTTAATCGTGACATCGCCAGGTTGCAGAGCTTGAATCGTGCCATCCTCATTAATCTTGATGCGCTCTGCCCCACTCACCACTTCCAATTTGGGTGCGAGCTTGGCCGCAAAGTCGGGATGTTCGGCGATCAAGTCACTCAGCGGCTTACCTTCTGTGGTCTGGTACTCCAGCTTCGTGGTTTCCCCGACTGCAAGTTTCGTGCCCCCAGGCGCGATCGCGGCGACAGGCGCGTGGACACTATCCGCCACATAAATGTTTTGGGGTTTGGTCGTGTAAGCCTGGGGTTGAATTTGAGCAATTTGCTCTTGCGGCAAAATCTGGAAATTGATGTTGTAAGGCACATCCGAGAACGGCGATCCGCGCAAGGTGGCAAACAAGGCAAACAGGATCGGCATTTGCAGAATTAAGGGGAAGCAGCCCGCTAAGGGGTTCCCCAACTCCTGCATGACTTTCGCCATTTCCTCTTGCTGCTTCTGGGGATTGTCCTTGTAGCGTTCGCGAATTTCCTGCTGCCGTTTCTGCATCACCGGCTGCACCACTTTCATGCGGCGCATGTTGCGAATGGATCCTGCACTCAGCGGGTAGAGCGCAAAGCGAATGACGAGCGTTAACGCCACGATCGCCAAACCATAGCTCGGCACAATCCCGTAAAAGAAATCCAGGATTGGCAACATGATGTTGTTAGAAAGAAAACCTACACCGAAGTCCATTCGTGTTCTCTTGACCCTTACTGAGTTTGCAGAATTAATTTGCCAATCTTCATCTTACTTGCTACACAGCATACCTGTTGCGGCTGCACCCTCGACAAGTACGGGTAATACGCTACTAGGGCTGACCACCTAAGCTCCCACTGGCAGCTTTCGCGGCAGGCGAAATTTTCTCTGTAATGTAGTCATACAGCTCACGGAATTTGGGCACCGATCGCAGTTCCAGCCGACTGCCATCCTTCAGCGTCACGACCATATCACCCCAGGCACCAAAGCCTCTGGGCACTGTGACAACTTTCTTAATTTCGGAATAAACAATGTCGGAGCGATCGCGACCGCGCCAACCGCCTGTCACCGAGATCCGACGATCAGTAATCCGATACCGTAACCAGAAGGCACGGGCAATAGCACCCACCGTTAACGGAATACAAATGACCGTAAAACCCAACAAAATGTTGACGATCAAATCTCCGACGTGTGGCCCGCCTTCATAGTAAACCTCCTCCTGGATTCCCATCGATCACCTCAGCCTTAATTAGCAACTGCTCTAATTCTTGCAGAAATTGTCCGTAATCGCACTGAACCGCATCTGGATGCACAACGACAAGGACATCCCAGTTCGGGGCGAGGCGGGGCAAAAACTGACGAAAGACCGCCTGAATCTGGCGACGAATGCGATTCCGAATCACGGATCGCTTATCTACTTTTAAACTGATGGTGATGCCAATGCGCGTCGGCACTGTCCGTAATGGGACTGGCTGCGACGGCATTGTTGGCGATAGTGGCTCTGCTTGCGGCTGACTAGTAGCAGCCTGCTTGGGTTTGGCTAAGAGGGTTTTGTTCCGCTTCAGCACTCGCAAGGTGAGATATTTCGATTTGAAGCGATCGCCTTTCTGGTAAAGCCGACCAAAGTCATCTCGACGCTTCAACCGATGATATTGCGGCAATCCCACAGCAATCGTACTCCCATCCAACCCACGCGATCGCTTCAGTGATCCGCAGTTCAGCCAAACTGCGATCGCTCATGCGCCCAGCCTTGACTCTGATCATGAATGACACTAAGCCACTGCAAGCCGCATCCGTCCCTTACTGCGTCTGGCTTTCAATACCCGTTGCCCGTTCTTCGTCCGCATCCGGGCCCGAAAGCCAGATGTTCTTTTCCGCTTACGGCTGGTGCCGCCTAAAGTACGCTGAGTCATGATTGGTATCCCAAATTCCCAATTTCAAAAAGTCACAGTCTTCAATAATATCACCAATTGCGCTGGGGCCGAACCCGCTAGCTGAGAGACATCCCGATCAGAGCAAATCGGGCTACGCTCCTGAACCGCGAGATCGCAAGACGAAGGTGCTCCAACGCCATTTAATGCGATATCAGAAAAATCATTCTGCGTCAGGGCAGATATTTTGTTAAGCAGAAATGACCTTAGGTGATTTGGATGACCCAGGTGCCGATGTAACGGTAGAGAGGCAGATCGCCGGGGGATTGCACCTGCACGTTGAAGTAAAACATGCCGCCGCTGCTGGGATTGCGGACATTTTCCAGCCAGATTTCGACACGACTGTTGGCGGGGACGGGTTCTTCCGGGAAAATTTCGATCAGGTTGTTGTCCTTATTCCAGGTAACTTCGCGCAAGGGGACTTTTTTACCCTGTACTTGCACTTCAATATTCTTTTCGTCGAACGTGCCTTTGTAGTAATCGGGATAAGAAATGGCAAATTGCGCCACGGCAAGCTTCATTTTGTTGGCAGGAATTCGCAGACGGTACCGATCCCAACCGTTGGCCCTGCCGCCAAAATCTAACCGATAGTTGAGGTTAGTTTCTCGACCAGGCCCCCCGAACAGGGTCAATCCTGGCAAGCCACTTTGAGCCTGACTCACGAGGGGCACTGCACCCACCAAACAACTCGCGATCGCGAACCCAGAGAGAACTTTCTGCACGGACATGCTCATCACCATAAGCCACTTACCCACTTAGCAACAGTTGGTCATACCGAACAATAAGTTGTAACCAAATATAGACAACCCATTGTTTTTGTGAAGCTTTGTATAACTCTATGACTTTAGCAGGATCTTTACTCGATCTGCTCAGTCAGATACAAGACTTCTCTGTTGCAGACGTTGGCGGCTCCCAGCAGTTCCCGCCTGGGAGCCGATGCCACGCGTTGGGATCAGGTTTAAGCGGCGCGCTTGCCAGCAGTGGCGACCCGCGCCGAGAGGGAGAGCGCTTTGAGCTGTGCGGTCAGGCGTTTCAGGGAGCGGGGGCGATACTGCTGATCCTGGTGCCAACGCTGAATGGTGCTGTTGTGCAGGACTTTGACGGTGGGCGGAATGGCGCGATCGTGCACGCCAGCCAAGGCATAGATACCTGGATTCGCATCAAATGGGGTCAGAGGATTCAGCTGGAGCAATTCGGGAGGCACATCAAAGGTCAAGCCCAATCCCACTTCGGCGATACTGTCGATCATCCACTGCAATGCCTGATCGGATAAGCCCTGGTAGATCTCTGTGCCGCCGCCGACACAGCCATGGACACCGGGAAACCACATTTGGCGAACGATTTGGTCAGGATTTTTGGGGCTCTTAAACATCCGCGTCACATCAAAGGCTTTGCGATGTTCATCGATCGCGACCGCATGCAGAGCCACGCCAATTTTGCGGTTCAATTGATGGTCGTGGAAGCGGTAGCGGCGATTGATCAGGTCGTTGAAGGGCAGTAAGGGCAAAATGTTGGGAATGCCCAGAGAGCCGACAGTATCCCAGCAACCCAGGAGGGTAATGGGAATTTGAGTATCGCCTTTAACAGTCACGCCATACTGCGATCGAAAATTTTGAGCTTGGGCGTGTCTGGGTTTAATCTGGCGATCGCGGTAGAGACTGTAGGCTTCTTCGATGCGACGAATGTGCTGGCGCTGTAATAACCCGGAGCAGTAAATCAGACCCGCCAAACTGCGCACGGTGTAAGCGCCCCGGCTGAAGCCAAACAGATAGATTTCATCGCCGGGTTGGTAGTTCAAGCAGAGGAATTCGTAAGCGGTTTTAATGTTGTAATCGATGCCCCAACCGAACGCCCCACCGGGGATGCGATCGTACCATTGGGTGCCTAATCCGGCTTGATAGTACACGACCTGCGTGACCCCATCGGCACCAACGGGCTGCACCAATTCCGAGAGTTTGACGACATTGGTAGGATAACCACTGAGTTGATTCCAGGTGCCATCGCAACAAACAACTAACCGTTTCATGAATGCACAATCCTTTTCTGTGGGGCTGTTTAGAGCTTCAACCCAGCGTTATGAGTTTCAGGAAAGGATGCTGCGATCGTGACGGTTGTCATGGTGATTGGGGGGGATGGGCCTGGCTGAGTTGCCCTCATCCTCAACCCTTCTCTTTAAGGTGAAGGGAGCCAAAACACTGGCTCAACGGCTGGCCCCCAGCGAGAGTTGATTGGGCCGCAGTAGGCGAATCAAGTCGAGCTGGAGAGCGGGTTCCGAGATGGCGTTCGCGTAGGCGGCGGTGAGGTAGGGACTGAAGGTGTCGCCCCGGTTGGCAATGTGAGTTTGGAAGAAGGCTAGTGCCATCGCATTCACATAGCGTTGAGCGATCGCGGGATTCGGCCCAATCACTTCTGGCGGAATCGGCAGCGCCCCCTGATCGCCGGGAATTTCGCCGCCGCCGATGACGGAGAAGTGCGTTCCTGGGTCCATCTGCACCAGATAGCGATCGCCTGTAGTCAACCAGGTAAACGGCTGGATTTGTTCAAACAGGCTGGGGGTCACCGTATCGGCACTGCCAGCCATGAGCATCGTCGGGACTTGAATCGCCCCTAAGCCATCTGGCCCCAACACGGCACTGTCAATGGGATTCATGGCGATCACGGCGGCCACGCGCGGATCGCGGAAGTTGGGTGGAGCGGCGGGTTGGCGATCGAGTTGGAGGGCGCGGCATTGCAGTAACAGCGACAGGTTGAAGGTGCTGTCGAGGGTCTGGCAGTCCTTCTGGAGTTGGGCAAAATTGATCGGCGCGCCTCCCACCGCGAGAGCCGTATAGCCGCCAAAGGATTGTCCTATCACGCCCACCTGTTTCAGATTGAGGGCTTGATAGGCGGGATTGGTCTGCGTTTGCCGTGCCATGTAATCCAGCAGAGCCGAGATATCCAGCGGGCGATTGACGAACTCCGTGGGTTCCGCCACCTCGCTAGCAATCCCCGACAGCAACGCCTCCAACTGTTTGCGATCGCTGCCGGGATGCTCCGGCACTAGCACCGCAAACCCGTGGGAGGCGAGGTGTTCTGCCAGGTAAGCGAAGGTCGTGCGATCGGAGCCTAAGCCGTGGGAAATGACGACGACCGGGATGGGGTTGGGGAGGGGCACTCGTCCGGCTTGGGGTAAGTAAATGTCGAGGGGAAAGGTGCGCGGTAAGGTCGCATTAGTGCCGGGAAGAGGCGTGGGGCTGAGGGGGACCGTCCGCCGGGAGGGATCGACTAAGGTGACGGATTCTTTTTGGAAGGTGTAGCTGCCGCGTCGCCGGAGATCGGGTAAGTCGCCGGGGAGGGGATTGGCGATCGCCTCTGCTTCGGCAAGCTGAATTACGGTTTGAGTCGCTTTGCGAGTCTGGTTCAGCACCCGTTCCGCTTCCCCAATCACCTGCAAGCTGAGATCCACATCGACGCGAATGCCTCTGGCGGGATAGTGTTTGAGGAAGGTCAGCAGGGATAAGCCTTGCGGATCGGCGGCAGCAAGAATCAGCCCTGCCCGAATCGCTTTATCGCCCGCCACCCCAGAGTCGGGGCGAATCACCTGGCCTAACCGCCGCAGGGCTGCTTCGCCTTGAGGCGAGTAGAGGAATTGGGCGATCGTGACCGGGCTGAGGTCGGCTTTGGCGTTGAGGGCATTGCGTAAATCCTGGAGGACACCCGGATTGGCATAGCGGGCATAGGCGGCTAAGTCATCATCGATAGTGCCATCTTTGGCATAGGCTGCTAGCGAGGCGACGGAGATGGAGCGCTCCAGAATGTTGTAGGTCACATAGATGCGTTCGGCACTCCAGCCAGGAGTCGCGATCGCCCACGGCCAGACCCAACTCAGACCAGCCAGCAGGAAGGGCGCACGAATTCGCCCCCATTGAACTTTCAGGGTTGAGCATGGGGATAAGCCGTGACCAGCGCGAGCACGAGATGAGCGACGAGCCAACATTGATGACAGTGAGAACATCAAAAATACTGAGGATTGCTCTCACAAGATACCGTTAGAGTGGGCGATCGTCACTCCTACAACCTGGCGATTCTGAGTCAGGGCGAAGCACGATTCGCCCCTACAGCTTTTTGGGCTTC
Source organism: Cyanobacteriota bacterium (assembly GCA_027482985.1). Classification (GTDB taxonomy): domain Bacteria; phylum Cyanobacteriota; class Cyanobacteriia; order Leptolyngbyales; family Leptolyngbyaceae; genus JSC-12. The sequence continues at coordinate 534 of JAIXVO010000149.1, read as the reverse complement.
AATCCAATTACTTGCTGGGTTTCAACATCTGCTCGACTTTCTTTTGCAGATCGGGGGTTTTCTGGATCGCTTCCAGAATTTGCAAGAAGCGAGGCACTTCTAAACCTTCAGCTTTGACAGCAGCACCCATTTTCGACTGCGTATCTTTCTGGATTTGGACTAATTTGCCAACCGCGCTGTCATACTTTTGCTGCTCATCCTGGCTGATCGCTGTTTTGGGTGGCACCTTGGAATTTTGCTTGGACATATAGATTTCGCGAAAGCGATCGAGGCTCAACCCTTCATCCTTAACGACTTTGGCAATCTGGGTATTGCGCTCTTGAGAAATCACCTCTAATTTTTTCGCTGCACTGACAAATTTCTGTAAGTCAGCTTCACTCACCGCTGCCTGCTGGGTAGTCGTGGGCGGTGACGATGGCTGCGCTAAGGCTGGCAAACTACCCATACCTAATGCGATCGCGAGTGAGCAGCTAGCCAGAATGTACTTAACCATGAGAAGTTCCTTTGTGCAGATGAAAGTTAGGACAGTCAAAT
>JAIXVO010000815.1 GCA_027482985.1 Cyanobacteriota bacterium | reverse complement strand
GGTGGGATGGGTGGTGTAATAGTCCATAATCGCCAGGGCGACCTGGGTGCCGTAGGAAATGCCAAACAGGTTGTAGGACGGGTAGCCCAGGTGATCCATCAGGGCGATCGCATCCTGCACCGTATTCACCGTGTTGTACTGAGACAGATCGCGCCCCTGACTCGCCAGGTAATCGGCACAACGTTCCGTTCCTGCGATCACCTCAAGCTGCCTGACCCAATCCAACACCCTCTGAGGGTCACTCTGGAGAGTGAAGTTGGGTTCGCCCAAAGCCGCCTCTGCCGTCTCTGCTGCGGCCCGATCCGGCGTTCTCACCGCATCGGGGCAGAGCAGGTCAGCGCTGTAGCGGTTGCCCCGCTGATCCCACACAATCACGTCGCGGGTCTGGCGCAGGTAGGTGAAGTCAAAGCCCTGGGCACCCTGGGAGGCCAACACTGAGCCACCGGGGCCACCGGCAAAAAACAGGATCGGATCGGCGATCGGCGACTGGTTTCTGGATAGCTGCCGCATATAGGTCAGGGTCAGCGGGGGGCTATCGGGGTCGCTCCAGTTTTCCGGCACCTGAATTTGCCCACAGATCACCGTTTCCCCCTCAATGTCGTCGGGGGCCAGGGGCATGGGGCACTCGATCACCCCACCGCTGATCGCCTGGGGGCGGCCCTGGGCTAGGGCTGGGGTGCCCAGTAGCGGGGTGAGGAGACAGCCCAGGGTCAGTAATAGGGGGGCTTTCATAGCAATTTATAGATCAATAGGGCGTTGTTGCATACAGAAACCTAGAGACATCAGGGATTCCAGAGCAGAAAGTATCACGAAAAATCTACTTTTTGGGATTTTTTAGGACTTTTCAAGGATTTGAATGCCTTAAACCCTGACCCAGCAACAACGATTTGTGCAACAACGCCGATCAATAGTCTGGGATCTGGCTTTGATAGAATGGGGTTTATGGCCTTGTGTGAGCGGAGCACTGTACCGATGAGCCCAGCCCTCTCGACAGACTCTCAGGTGTTGACCTTTGACGAGTATCTGCGCCATGACGACGGCACCGATACGCGGTATGAATTGGTGAACGGAGTGCTGGTGGAAATGCCCCCAGAAAGTGACGAAAACCTTAGCATTGCTAGAAAACTGCTCCTGGAGTTGATCCAATCCATCCCGGCCGATTGGGTGGTTTGGGGGACAGAAATAGAAGTCACCGGACAACGCGCCACAGGCCGCATTCCCGATCTGCTGGTGCATACCGAAGCCTCGAAGGCCGCCGTGGCGGGGGCGACCCGCGCCACCATTACCCGCGATATGCCACCTCCAGCGCTGGTGGTGGAGGTGGTCAGCCCCGGCCAAGCCAATCGGGAACGCGACTACCGCTACAAACACACCGAGTATGCGGCGCGGGGCATTGCGGAATACTGGATTGTCGATCCTGAAACTCGGCAGGTGACGCTGTGCCTGTGGGTGAACGGGCAGTATGAAGACCGGGTCTACAGTGGCGTAGAGGCTATTCAATCCACTGTGGTGTCGGGGTTTGGGCTGACGGTGGCGCAGATTTTTGGGTGAGTAGGGGCGATCGCAGAAACAGATCCCAGGGTTCTTTGGCTGGTTGGCCAGACAATTTGATTTACCCGCCAGCAGAACCCTGGGATCTAGCCACCAGGAAGCTCTAAGAGTTTGAGCTTCGATAGAACAAAAATCACGGCCTTGCGTGGGCCGAACACCGTGACATGAACACATTGGCATGGCTCCTTTAAGGGGGGTAACCAGGTGCTTTTGAGGGTCGTCCATGGTGGTGATTTTTCTAGCTGACGGCGAGGGCTTCCGAGCCCCGTAGCCGGATTAATTGCTCTCGCCAGGAAAGCACCAGCGGATCGGTTTCGATCGCTTGCCCCAGTTGCTTCACCCGCCATTTGCGAAACGCCAACTCATTCTGGGCTTTGACAATGGCGGCAGAGGCACGGCGACTGTAGCCAGGAATGCGGCGCGTTTTGAAGCTGCGATCTGCCTTAATCGCCTCATACTCCTCGGGCGTTACCAGCGGGCCAATTTCGTCGGCCAACTCACTTTGAATTACCTGGCGCTCCCAAATGCCGCTACGCCACAGCATGACGATGGCGATTACAAAAAAGGGCAATAGCGGCAGGTTTTTGATCCACCCCACTACCAGCCAACCCACCAGAAACGGAATGTCTTCAGTCGGCGTGGTCGCTGGGGCACCCCCTTCTTGGCTGAGGGCGAGGAGTAACCCCTGGATGTTGTAGAGAAAGTGCGCCGTGTAGCCCAACAGCCAGCCGATAATGGGAGCCGTATAGTGCAGCCAGGGGCGGGTAGTTTGGCGAGATAGCCCCAAAAATAGGCCAAAGAGGCCCGTAAACAAAGCATGCCCCCCAAAGCCAAAGAGGCTGTGGCGGAGGCCCAACTGCAACCCCCAGGGCGCAAAGCCCCACATCATTGAGGATTGCGCCACATACAGGGCCGACTCAAACAGGTTAAAGCCGATGCCCACCAGCGCTCCGTAAATAAAGCCATCGCGGACATTATCAAACTCTGACTTGAGCAGCCAAAAGAGGAGCAACACCCCCAACCCTTTGGTGATTTCTTCGTCCAGCGGCCCCGCGATCGGCGTACCCAGGGTCAGCATGGCATTGTCGCCCAGGGCCGCCTGCAAATCGGGATGCACCTGAAGATAGGCATCGGTTAACCTAAAAATAATCAGGTTG
>JAIXVO010000699.1 GCA_027482985.1 Cyanobacteriota bacterium | reverse complement strand
TGCGCAGATGGATCAGGCTGAAGGGGGTTTCACGAGGGACGAGGACGAGTTTTCGCCCTTCTTTCAATTGCACATCGGCGGCTCGTTCCAGCAGATCGGAACTGAGTCCGGCAGCGAGTTTGCCTACGGTACTCATGCTACAGGGCAGAATCACCATCCCCAGCGTGCGGAACGACCCACTGGCGATCGCGGCTCCCACATTCCCCGCCGCATGACACACTAGATGCCCTGCTGTCGGCACCTCCGCCTGCTGCCGCCAGAATTGCGCCTGTTGATCCAAATCCACAGGCATTCGCACCCCTAATTCTGATTGCCAGACCAGGTAAACGGCTTTGGAGGCGACGAGTTCGATCGCGTAATCGGCTTGTAACAGAAACTTGAGGGCGCGGACGGCATAGATTAGCCCAGACGCGCCAGTGACACCCAAAATCAGAGGATAGGACACAGGTAAAGGCAGAGGGCAGAGGGCAGGAGGCAGAGGGTAGGGGGCAGGGGGAAAACGACTCGCGATCGCGGGTTTATTCGTCTTCGTCCAGGTCAGGTTCGTCTTCGACGCTGTCGGGACCCTCTTCTTCCATGTCGCTGCCGCCGCCAACTGCCAGCAGATCAATTTGTTGACGGTAGTAATCGACGCTCTTGACCTGGACTTCGATGCGATCGCCCAGACGGTATTGTTTGCGGTTTTTGCGACCGACGAGGGTTTGCTGGCGGGAACGATATTCATACCAGTCGTCTTTGAGGGAACTGACATGCACCAGTCCTTCGACTAGCAATTCTTCGATCTCGACAAACAGACCGTAGGACTGCACCCCGGTAATTAACCCGTGGAAGATTTCGCCCGTCCGTTCGCGCATCAGATCGGCTTTTTTCAGCCCTTCCAAATCCTGTTCGGCTTCCTGGGCAATGCGTTCGCGTTCCGTCAGATGCACGACGATCGCATGGAATTGCAGTTCTAACTCCTGCTGCACTTCCGGCGGCAACACATTCCAGCTAATTTCCCCATGACAGGAACTATGGTGCAAATCGACCACTTCCTTGGCGCGGGTGGTTTTGCGATCGCGCCCCAACTCAAACACGGCATGCAGTACTCGATGCACCAACAAGTCGGGATAGCGCCGGACGGGGGAGGTGAAATGGGTGTAGCCCTCTTCCAACGCCAGTCCGAAGTGGGATTTGGGTGTGGTGCTATAGAAGGCGGGCTTCAAGGTTTCCAGCAGCAGATAGGTCAAGACGCGCTCGGCATCGGACTCAGCAAATTTTTGGGTGAACTGTTGATAGTCCTGGGGATGCACCTCATTTTCCTGCTCTAAGGTCAGGTTGATGCCCATACTGCCCGCCAGTTTCATCAATTCCTGCACATCTTCCGGGTCGGGCGTGGGATGGACGCGATAGATGCCGGGTACACCTAACGCCTGGAGATGGGCGGCAGTGAGTTGATTCGCCAGCAGCATGAACTCGGCAATCATGGCATGGGTGGCTGCGGACGGAGTGACGACCATGGCCCCCAGTGCCCCTTCATCGTCGTAGTGGAATTTGGGGCGGAACAGGGATTTGCTCGACTCATCCAAACTGTCGTCGTTCGGCAGTGGTTTTTCGGGCAGATTCAGTTCAAACGCGCCCCGTTGCCGTCTTTGCTCCTTCAAGGTCTGACTGACACTCGCCAAATTGTCGATCAGTTCAAAAATATCGGCAAACTCGCTAATGTCGGTGTCCGCGCCATCCGCTTCCCGTTGCAGAATGGCCTCGGCTTGGGCGTAACTAATTTCGTAATCCACCTGAATCACAGTGGGATGGCAGGCATACTCCAGCACGTTCCCCTCGACATCCAGCGTCACCAACACGGAGAGGGCGAGGCGGTCTTTCCCAACCGGGAACGCGCACAGGTTGCCCGTCAACTGCGGTGGCAACATGGGAATCAGCAAATCGCCCAGATAGGTGGAGACCCCCCGCTTTTGGGCTTCGCGATCGATCGCGGAATCCGCTTCCACGTAGTAGGACACATCCGCAATGTGAATCCCCACCTGCCACTGCCCATCGTCCAAAGCTTCCAGGGTAATGGCATCATCCTGGCTATCCAGCGTATCGCCAATGTGAGCTTTGATCGTGATCGTCAGGACATCGCGTAAATCCAGCCGTTTCTTAATTTCAGTTTTGCCAATCTTGGCGGGTAACGCTTTCGCCGCTTGCAACACCGTCTCCGAGAACTCATGCGGCAAATCATGTTTACACAACACAATATCCACATCGGAGGCATCACTATCGCCGCCCAGTAAGCGAGCAATTTTGCCCACCGGGGGATGTTGCCCTAAGGGATACCGCAACACCTGCACATGGACGAGTTGATCCACCGCCTGCTCCAAATTCGTGCCATTGGCTTGCAAGCTCAGTTCAAACAGGAGGCGGTCATCCAGCGGCACCGCTCGAAACGTCTCTTCCGCTTGCTTGACCCGCGCCAACACCGAAGGATTCGATCGCTCTAAAATCAGCTTGACTTCCCCCTCCGGGCTCCGCCGCCGACTGCCCTCTTTGGTGACTTTGACTAAGACGCGATCGCCATTCCAGGCATTATTCAACTGACTCTCGCGAATGTAGATGTCGTCGGCTCCTTCTACATCCTGAATGGCAAAGCAAAACCCTTTGCTGGAACAGCGCAGTTTGCCCTCAATCACCCCTTCCTCGGTGAGCCGCCGATACCGTCCCCGTTCTTTGGCGAGAATGCCAATTTTTTCCAGGGCATCCAGCGCAATTTGCAGTTTTTGGGCGCTGGCTTCGGCTTCACATTCCAGCTTTTTTTCTAAAGCTTTGGGGGCAACCAGCTTATCATCCGTAAAGTTTGCCAGCAGGGCTGCGATCGAAAATTCCATGAAGCGACTAATCCTTAGTTTATGTGATTGCGTACCCGGAAGATGGTGCCAGAGCCGTTTGCCGCTCCCAACCTGGGATGCACCTTCAAGGATGCATCGTTCCCGCAGTTGGTGAGTTCGTTGTCCGGCTCATCAGCAGGTCAACACCAGTCAGGCAACAGATTCAGACCCAGCCTCAAACGCCTCAACATTGAGCGACCTTTGATATTAAACTCCACCTTGAGACTTTTGAGCCGCTGATGGAAACCCAGACCCTCGCAGAAGCGCCACACCCCAACCAGAATGAATGGTGAATTTGAGCGATCCGATCTCTGGCGTTCAAATTGATCCTGGCAATTGGCGACGCTTCCCGGGTCTGCGCTCTCTCTAATCCTTTCGTATTGCATGAACCCTGTCAAATGCTGTGAAATAATTTCACGCAATTGGGTTGACAATTTCCGACAATTAAGCGCTGAGAGCTCTTCGCCCTGCACTCAAACCCAGAGTCC
>JAIXVO010000078.1 GCA_027482985.1 Cyanobacteriota bacterium | reverse complement strand
TCATGCTGTAAAGTCCTCAGCTTGGCGATGAGGGGACGTTGATCTGTTCCAAATTGTTTTGATTACGGGAGAAATGGCGATGGCAACGGCTCAACAGTTGGGCAAATTAGTGATTATTGGCGGGGCAGAGGATCGGCAAGGCGAGTGTGTGGTACTGCGCGAATTCGTCCGGGCGGCGGGCGGCGTGAATGCCAAAATTGCCGTGATGACTGCTGCCACGGGCTTTCCGCAAGAAGTCGGAGCGGAATATACAGAGGTGTTTGAACGGCTTGGGGCAGAATCCGTGTACGTTGTGCATACGGAACATCGAGACGATGCTGATTGTAAAAAAGCGATTCGCGAAATTGAACAGTCCACGGGCATCTTTTTTACCGGGGGCGATCAGTCTCGCATTGTGGATTTCATCAAAGGTTCACCGCTGGGCGATGCTATTCATCAACGGCATGAGCAAGGTGCCGTCATTGGGGGAACCAGTGCCGGAGCCGCGATGATGCCGGATGAAATGATTGTCGGCGGCGCTTCTGTCAGCCATCCCACGGTGGACGCAGTGCGGATGGGTCCAGGGATGGGCTTTTTGCCGGGTGTGGTAGTTGATCAACACTTTGCCCAACGGGGACGCTTAGGGCGCTTGTTAACAGCGTTAGTGTTGCAACCTGCCGTGTTAGGGATTGGGATTGATGAAGACACGGGCATTATTGTGGATGGGGATGAGTTTGAGGTGGTGGGGAGTGGGGCGATCACAGTCGTGGATGAGTCGGCCGCCACTCATAACAATCTCGATAGCTTGCTCAAAGATGAGGCGATCGCGGTGTGTGATGTGAAGCTACACATTTTGCCGCATGGCTATCGCTTTAATCTCAAAACGCATCAACCCATTGTTTAAAGTCTATTCGCGGAGCAGGACTGATGATTACCCGTCAAGATTTAGATTACTTACAATCGCTGGTGCAGGTTCCGGCCTTATCGATTCTGATCCCCACGCACCGAGCTTTTCCGGAAAATAAGCAAGATCCGATTCAGGTCAAAAATCTAGTTGATGAAGCGAAAGAGCGACTGGCGGCAGAATTTTCCCAGCGAGACTTAGCACCGCTGCTGGAGAACTTAGACCAGTTGGTGAGCCAAATCGATTATCCTTACACCCTGGATGGGCTGGCGCTGTATGTCAGCCATGAGATTGCCAAACTGTATTACCTGCCCTTTACCGTGCCGGCGCGGGTGGTGATCGACCAGACGTTTGCCACGCGGGATTTAGTTTATGGGATGCACCGCGAACAACGCTATTGGGTGTTGCTCCTCAGTCAAGCGGCAACTCGGCTGCTGGCAGGGACGGGCGAAACCTTAGAAGAAGTGCAGGATAAAGAATTCCCGATGCTGATGACGGGGCCAGGCGGCACGGCACCCCTCCCTTATGATGCGGATTCCAGCTATCTCGACGATCGCCACCGGCGCTTCTTTCAACAGGTAGATAGTGCGTTTGCCACCTATGCCCAGGCGGAAACCTTACCCCTGGTGGTGGGTGGGGTGTCGCGCCAAGCCTCCTTTTTCCAGGAAGTTTCTCAATATACCGCAGCGATCGCTGGTACCCTCAGCGGCAATTTTGACAAAGCCACGCTGCCGGAATTGGTGCCGCAAGTCTGGCCGCTGATTCAAGCAGTCCGGGCGGCCGAACGAATTAATGCCTTGCAGGAGTTAGACGAGGCGATCGGGGCGCAAAAGGTAGTTTCCACCATTGAGGAAGTTTGGCGATTGGCGCGAGATGGGCGCGGTAAACGGTTGTTGGTGGAAAAAAACTACCATGTGCCGGCGATCGTCACCCCTCAAGGCAACTTACAAATGGTGGCAGAAGTCGGTGGCACGATGGTGATGGATGATGCGGTCGATGAAATTATCGAAGCTGTGTTGGCTAAAGGCGGCGATGTGATTTTCGTCGATGATGACTCGCTCACCACGCATCAACAGATTGCGCTGATTCTTCGATATTGAGGGATGTTGTCAGGTGTACTTTAAATTAGGAAACTAAAACTGATTGCAGTCGTCAACGAGTTCTCAGAGAAGTTGGAGTTCTTAGAGAACTCCAACTTCTGAGCAGAATGTTGTTTGAATGAGGTCTGAAACTTATGCAATTTCGAGTGTTGATTGGTTTGACTACGCTCATCGGGGCGATGGGATTGCCCCTGTGGGCGCAGGCGACGACCCAACAAAAATTACCCGCAACTGGCGCGATCGCCCAAACTCGTCCCACCACACCCTCCCGTCAGGACTTGGAAGGGCGGGGTGTGGCACATGGGGCGGTCTTTAGTCGGGGGCAAAATGTGAATGTCTCGCTGAATGTGAACCAGGGGCGATATACGTTCAACATGGCGCAACCCCCCGGTAATCGGAATCGGGTGCGGTATCAGGGAGTGGTTTCACGCCAAACCCCTGGCACCACGCCGAATTCTTTTGTGCTGGATGGGCGCGTTCAAACCTTTGATTCTTCCGCCAGTACCCGCATTTTTGGCAACACGACGGGCACTTGTCGGATTGAAGTGTTTGACGCACGGGTGATTTCTAGCACCTGCCGCTCCGTCGCCCCCGACAGTAACACTCAATTTCTGGGACTGGAACAGTTCTAAGGCAGAAGCCTGACCGCATCTGTCATTTAGGTGGGATGGGCAGTGCTGTCGCCTGACACGGTTGAACAGCACTGCCCGTCTAACCTGCATGATTCATGGGAATTGCCGAAAAGCCTCAAAGCTGCTGCCTGTAAATGCCAATTTATTGATTTTCCAGAGCTTCCAGGCGTTTTTGCAAGTGCTTCAAGGTTTGATACATTTCCGGCAATCGACTATAAATGGCCGATGACTTGAGATAAATTTTGTGGTCTACACCGGGATAGCCAGAAACCACCTGTCCGGGGGGAATTACCCCGTGCACACCCGTTTTGGAAGAGGCGATCGCGCCGTCGCCTAATTTCGCTTCATTGGCCACGCCCACCTGCCCCGCCAAAATCACCCGATTCCCAACTTCTACACCGCCTGCCAACCCGACCTGAGCTGCCAAAGCACAGCCAAACCCAATTTGACACCCATGCCCCACATGCACCATGTTGTCGAGTTTGGTTTGCCGGCCGATGCGCGTTTCACCAACTGCTGGGCGATCGACGGCGGCATTGCAGCCCACTTCCACGCCATCCTCCAGCACCACCCGCCCCGATTGCTGCATCTTGTACCAGCCCTGCGCTGTGGGCACAAACCCAAACCCTTCCGCGCCAATCACTGCGCCGGAATGAATCACACACTCTTGACCGATTTGGGTGCGTTCGTGAATCGTGCAGTTGGCATGAAGGAGCGTGCGATCGCCCAGTTGCACCCCCGGATAAATCACCACATTGGGATGAATGCAAACTTGATTGCCCACTGTGACATTCGCTTGAATCACCACATTGGCCCCGATCGCCACCCCTTCCCCAATCGTCGCAGTGGGATGAATCACGGCAGTGGGATGAATTTCCGGGGCGGGCTGGAAAGGCTGGTAGAAGACGGCGATCGCCTGGGCAAACAGCAGGCGGGGTTCAGCTGTGGCAATCCAGGCAATATCGCGATCGCGGGCGGCGGCCTGGAGGGTTTCGTTATGGGGCAAAATCAACACACTAGCCTGAGTGGTTTGAATTTGCGCCGCGTGTTTCGCGCCATCGATATAACTGAGAGTACCGGGTGTCGCTGCATCCACCGCCATCACGCTAGAGAGATCGGGGTCAAGCTGGGGCTGTTGCGCCAAACTCGATTGAGTCGCAGGAACGCCCAACTGCTGTACGACTTCACTCAATTTCATCCCCATCTCTCCCCTACAAAACTCGTCCCCATCCTACAGTGATTTCGGCACGGGGCGATCGCTGTTGTGCTGCAAAATCTGTTGCGGCATCCCGATTTGAATCTGCTGTTGGTCAAAGGCCAACTTGAGCCGGCGGCGAAATTCACGCGCCACATCCCATTGTTTCAGCGGCAAGGTTTTAATCCAAACCCGGATCAGGATACCCATGTGAGATAGTTGTTCAACCCCAAAAACTTCGTGAGTATCCAGGATTAACGTTTGCCAGAGGGAATCTTGAGCCATTTCATCCAGGGTCGCGCGCACAATCTGCAAGGCGAGATCGACATCCGTGTTGTAAGC
>JAIXVO010000016.1 GCA_027482985.1 Cyanobacteriota bacterium | reverse complement strand
TTATGTGTTTCGCGTCTATCAAGAGGTATTGCAACGCCCCCGCTATTTAATTTCTCAAACTATTAATGTGATTAACGGATAGGAGTGTCTTGTGTTATCAGAAATTGTGCAAGCCAATGTTTTAGTGCATTCGTTACTGGCGGAAACCTACAACGCAAACGAACCACAGTTTAGACCGGAAAATCAAGCTAAAGTGCGGCGGAATCTGGAACAGTTGCGCCAAACTGCAAAGGGCGATCGCTTGCTAGATGTGGGCTGTGGTACGGGCTTTGTGATCAATTTGGCGAAAGATTTATTTGGTGAGATTCATGGTGTCGATATTACCCAGGCCATGCTAGATCAGGTCGATTTATCGTCTGGGAATATCACCTTGCATAACACGGTCGCTGAGCACTTGCCGTTTGCCGATGATTCCTTCGATGTGGTCACGGCTTACTCTTTTCTGCATCATTTGGAAGACTACCGTCCCGTTTTAGCCGAGATGCAGCGGGTGCTCAAACCGGGTGGCTTAGTTTATATCGATCAAGAACCCAATCGCCAATTTTGGCAGGCGATCGCCAGCCTGGAACACTCTGAACCCGCGAATTTATCCGATATTTTGCGGAAGGAAATTGATTCAGTCTTGCATATTGATGCGCGGATGGAAGCCGAACTCAACCTGGAACAGGGGGTCTTCAGTAAGGCAGAGTACATTAAGTCGATTCAAGGCGGGATTGATGCGCGTGAGTTTCAGGCGATCGCCCGGAAGGTCGGCTTTAGCGACTGTCAGGTGCGGTTTGAATGGTTTTTAGGACAGGCCGCCGTCTTACACGGACAATCCACCGCTGCTGCCGAAGCGATCGAAGCTCATCTGCGCCGCATCTCGCCCCTGTCGGATCAGCTGTTCAAATACTTGCAGTTTATGTTGGTGAATTGAGTGGCTGTAATGACACCTGATGCCACCAAAATTGCTGAGATTCGGACGAAAGGATTTGCGATCGTGGAGCAAATCATTCCGTCCGCAGAGGTCTTAATTCTGAAGGATTTGTTGCAAGCCTGCATTGACGAAGATCTGGAAAAATGGCGGGGTCAGCCCTATCAGGATGCCTGGATGGTGCATAACCTCGTAGTGCGCGGGATGCCCTTTGCCCATTTGATGGAAAACGGAGTGTTGCAGGCGTATTTATCGGAGTTGCTGGGGGACACCTGCATCCTCTATGCCTACACCTCTTCCAGCATGCCGCCGAAAGGGACTAACTATTCCCGCCGAATTCATGTAGATTGTCCCAGAATCATTGAGGGCTACATCACCAATGTCGGCGTGATGATTATTCTGGATGATTTCACGCCGCACAATGGAGCCAGTTACTTTTTGCCCAACTCTTTCCTGCGGGCGGAACCTCCCACCGATGCCGAGTTTTTGGCAGCGGCGGAGCAGGTTTACCCCAAAGCGGGAGATGCCGTCTTTTTCAATGCGCGAACCTGGCATCGGGGTGGAGTGAATGAAACGCCTATGCCGCGCCATGCCGTGACGATGAACGTATGTCGGTCTTATATGCGGCAACGTTTTGACTACCCTCGCCTAGTGAGTCCGGAGATTGTGGCACAGTTGGGCGAAGTGGGGCGGCGGTTTCTGGGTTTCAATGTGCGGGTGCCCACTTCGTTGGAGGAATATTACCTGCCCGAAGACCAGCGATTATATCAGGCCAACCAGGGTTGATCACCATGTCAAAGCCAGTGCTCATCTATGGTTCCCAAGACTTTGCCCTCGTGGTACGACCTCTAGTGGTGAACTGTGGGCGCGAGGTGATCGGCTTTATTGATGATTACGCGCCTGGTGACGGCGTGCTGGGCACCTATGCCGAAGTTTTGGTCAAGTATCCGCCAAGTCAGTTCGATCTGGCGATCGCGATCGGTTACAAAAATCTGGCGGCACGCTGGTCGGTGTATCAAAAAGTCGTTGCCGCTGGGTACCAAACGCCAGCGTTCATTCACGATCGCGCTTATGTCAGTCCCCACAGTCACATTCGACCGGGGGCGATGATCATGGCGGGGGCGATCGTCGATGTCTTTTCGACGATTCAGGAACTTTGTGTGCTGTGGCCGGGAGTGGTGGTGAATCACGATAGTGTCATTGGCGCGAATACGTTTTTGTCACCGAATGCAACTGTGTGTGGTTACACGGAAGTTGGGCACAGTTGCTTTGTGGGGGCGGGGGCAGTCGTCGTGGATCACCGCTGCGTACCAGCCGAGACCTTTATCCGGGCGGGGAGTTTGTATAAATCAGGATCAGGCTGACTTACGACTGCACCCGACAGACAAAAATATGGTTAAGTACGAGTGGCCAACGTTCACCAAACAGCTGAAATCCAGTCCTGGCGACAACAGTAGCGATCGCCTGGATCACGCCCAGCAGTCCACCCGCCCGCCCGGAGGGAGAAGGGACTAACCGTTCCAGCCTAAAGCCATAGTGTGACAGTAAGCGGCGCATGCCCTGGGTGGAAAAAATGGTGGTATGCCAGGGCGGGCAGAAGGTGGTATTCAGTTTGGGCAATTCTGTTGTGCCTTGCCAACCCTGGACCAACTTCGCTAGCGCCCCATTCAGATTGGCCGTGGGAATTAAAATAATGAGCACGCCTCCAGGTACCAGCAATTTGGCAAATTGCTCCAGGGTGGTCGCGTGATGGTTCAAATGCTCAAAGACGGTATTCAAGACAATGGCTGAAAATTGGCGTTGCTGATGAATTAAGTCGTCCAAAGTTTGCGCCGAAACATTCAGCGATCGCTGTTGGCAATACGTTAAACTTTCCGAGGGAAAATCAATCCCCAAATAATCGTAATGGTGAGCAGCTAAATAGCGGCATAAGCCGCCCCAACCACAGCCAAAATCCAAAATTTGACCAGCCGGTAAATTTGCCTGGTGGAGTTGATGCAGAAGAGCCTGGTAAAACGGTTCAGAGAGGCGAAAAATAGCATCTGGATCACTGACTCCATAATGATCAGATCGGGCATACTCATCGGAGTAGGCGATCGCTAATTCCGCATCGGTGGGAAAGGGGGTCAGTTGAATGGTTTGGCATTGACTACACCGAGCATACGTGTAAGGGTTGCGCGTACCAAAAAACCGAACGGTGCCACCACACGCAACACACGGCTGAAATTGATGGATAACCATGTCGAATTGTGATTTCTCAAATGTTTTTTGCAATGCAAAATAAGCGGCTAGTTTTAGAATTATGCAGCCAAAATCTAACACGACTCAACCAGGCTCAAATCCAGATTTAGACGTTAGCAGGAACTGCGATCGCCTCAAAGTGAATCGCTTCATTGGGGCGCGCACTTTTTAGCCAATGTTTAGCGTCATCGCCCACATTGGCAATTAAATCTAGCACCGTGACATAATTTACAAAGTCTCCATGCAGTTGTGGATAAGCTTCATACTGGTAGGTTTTGTACTCCAACTGAAACCCATTTTCATGCAACAATGATTCATCTAAATAAGCCTTTGCCGTTGGCCCCGATAAATAGGAGGTTGCTCCTACGCGCTTTAAGATTTGCACCACGCGATCAGTTTTGGTACCAGTCACTTGCAATTCGCGGGAATGCACAAACGGTGTTTTGATATCGAGGAAATCACAAATCAGGTGGATCAGCCGAATATTTAATTCGCTAATAGTAGCATCTTGATGATCAAATGCTGTTCGCCACAAAGCGATCGCGGTTTCCAGATAGGGAGCTTCAAAATAACTGGCGGTAAATTTATTAATGTGCGCCAATTGCCATTTTTGGGCATGATCGATCGGCGTATCTTGAATTAGTTGCGCTGTTTTCTGATACTTCACGGGTACAGTTAGCCAATTTATCCCTGTAGCAGTTTTGATTTGATTGCGGTTACGCCAATCGCCTTTGGTGTATTGCAAATCATCATGAATGACAAACAAATCTACATCGTCAATAAAATCAAAATAACCCCGCCATGGGATATAGTTTGATTGAATAATGCCAACTTTCATCGCAATCCCCACACATTTAAAATTGAACGTCTACACCTTAATAAGAACACAGTTAAATATTCATTATTTTGTTAACTTCTATAGTTGTTGAATGAATGCGTCTTAGCATATCTTAAAAGTTATGCGATCGCAATCTGCCTGATAGCACCCGTTTTCCCAGTTCAATGGAATGTTCTCACCATGATCCGGAGCCAGTTTGCCAGTTTGTCCTATGTGCTGCTGACCGTCGCCCTGACGGTCTATAGCCAGATTGTCAACAAGTGGCAGGTTTCTGCTGCGGGTTCACTACCGGATGATGGCATGGGGAAATTGGCGTTTTTGTTGCGGCTGTTGCTCAACCCCTGGGTGCTGAGCACTTTTGCAGGCGCTTTTTTGGCGGGTCTATCGTGGTTAGCAGCACTGACTAAATTACCTCTAAGTTATGCCTATCCGGTGTTCGCCAGCTTAACGTTTGTGCTGGTGATCAGCCTAAGCGCCATTCTGTTTCAGGAGACGATTACACCCCCCAAAGCGATCGGGATCGGTCTGATTATTGCTGGTATTGTGATTGGTAGCCAGGGATGAAGGTGTGTTTGAAGTGTGGTCATCGGTTTCAGCAGGTTGAGTGGGATTGTCCCGCCTGTGGCGATCGCCCCCCCAAAAATGATGGTCATCTGACCTTTGCCCCCGACTTGGCGGCGCAAAATGATGGCTATGAAGCCACTTTTTTTGCCCAGGTTGCAGCCCTAGAAGCGCAACACTTCTGGTATCGATCGCGGAATCATTTGATTAACTGGGCTTTGCGACGGTACTTCCCACAGGCGCGAACATTTCTAGAAATCGGTTGTGGGACGGGTTTTGTCCTGGCTGGCATTGAGCAAGCGAACCCGCAATTGACCTTATCCGCAAGTGAAATTTTTACGGCTGGCTTAAGTTTCGCTGCGCAACGAGTCGCTCAAGTCGAGTTATTTCAGATGGATGCGCGAGCCATTCCCTTTGCTGAAGAATTTGATGTGATCGGGGCTTTTGATGTGCTGGAACACATTGAGGCCGATACCGCAGTGCTGGCGGCTATGTATCAGGCGACGCGGTGCGGAGGGGGGGTGATTATCACGGTGCCTCAACATCCCTGGCTCTGGAGTCAGTTTGATGCAGTGGGTCATCATGTGCGGCGTTACCGCGCCTCGGAGCTCCAGCGCAAAGTTGAGCAGGCTGGATTTCAGGTGCTTCACATCACGTCTTTTGTCTCCTTGCTATTGCCCTTACTGCTGCTGTCACGCTTACGTCCAGCGCCACCGTTGGCAACTTATGATGTCATGGCAGAACTGAAAATCAGTCGCTGGCTCAACTCCACCCTGGCCATGATTCTCGCCCTGGAACAACGGCTGATTCAGACCGGACTCCGCTTACCATCCGGGGGGTCATTACTCCTAGTCGCCCACAAGCGATCGCCCTAATCCGTCATTCCCGCCAGCAACTCATACAGGGTAATCACGGCTGCGTAGTCTACATTGCCGCCCGTTTGCGCCAGCAGGTCATTCATTAATTCTGCTGCTTGTGCCGAACCGGATAGCGGCAGCTGGAGTTCCTTACCCGTCTGCAACACAATATTCATATCTTTGCGAAATAAATCCAGCTTAAAGCCTGGTTGAAAATCACCGTCCAGCATCCGCTGCCCGTGGACTTCCAGCACGCGACTTTGAGCAAAGCCCCCCAACAGCGCCGATCGCACTTTTGCCGGATCAACCCCCGCTTTTTTCGCCAGGGTCAAAGCTTCCGCGATCGCCTGCACCGTCATTGCCACCACAATCTGGTTACAGGCTTTTGTCACCTGTCCGGCACCCGCCGCGCCGACATGCACAATGTTTTGGCCCATCACCTGCAAAATCGGCAGGGCGCGTTCAAAGGCGGCAACCTCACCGCCCACCATC
>JAIXVO010000168.1 GCA_027482985.1 Cyanobacteriota bacterium | reverse complement strand
TTCCATTCCGATCGCCGCAAGCGGTAGGCCAGATCCAATCGGGAGGGCAGCGGATGGTAGCAACCCCACCGCCAGGCTAGGACTTGAAATTTGCGCGACGATGAGCCATCTTCCTGATCTTGACTAACAGTAAATTTGAGATGACCTTTGCCAAAGATTTTTTGCTCATGGACGCGGACATTCATTGACCAGAAGGTGGGTTCTGAGTTGCCAATGCCACAAGGTTGTAAGGCTTCCAGCTCGGTATAAAGAGCCTCATCGATCGCCTCTAAAGGTGTCTGAACATCGACTCGCACTAAAGGCTTTAAATGTTCTGGTGATAGGCACTCATGACAGAATTCACGCAACAGCGATCGCAAGTCTGACAAATATTCCGCTTTGAAGGAGAAGCCCCCAGCCGCATGGTGCCCCCCATGTTTCTCCAGCAAGTCTTTACAATATTCCAGCGCTTCAAATACATTGAATTCGGGAATTCCTCGCGCAGACCCGCGAATGTGAGTCTGTTCCTCATCTTCGTAAGTGCTGATGAAGACGGGGACACCATACCGCTCGACGAGCCGTGAGGCGACAATCCCAATCACGCCATGATGCCAGCCCTCATTGGTGAGCAACAAAAAGCGATCGCCCACCGCATCCATTTCGGCTTCACAAACAGCGATCGCTTCCTGTTCAATCTGTTCACAGAGTTTCTGCCGTTGCTGGTTAATTTGCTCACATTGCATCGCCCGTTCTAATGCCGTACCCGGATCATCCGTGGTCAGCAATTCGATCACAATTTGCGGATCTGCCAATCGCCCCACGGCATTGATCCGAGGCCCCAGGCGAAACCCAATCGCCTCCGGTTTCAAATTTTTTTCATTGCTCAAACCCGCCACTTGAATCAAGGCTTGCACCCCCGCCAGTCGCGATTTCGGCAGCGATTGCAAGCCCTGCTTCACCCAGCGCCGATTCACACCCGTCAATGGTGCCAGGTCAGCGATCGTCCCCAGGGTGAACAGTTCCAGCAGGGAGGTGCCCAGGTCGGCGGGATTGCCCATACTTTGCGCCAGCGATCGCGCCAGCATATAGGCGACTCCCACCCCCGCCAAACCCCGGTAGGGAGAGCTTTCGGGCAGCAATTTGGGATTCAGAATGGCGTTGGCGACGGGCAGTTCAGGCGGTAAATCATGGTGATCGGTAATGATCACGGCAATCCCCAATTCCCGCGCCCGGGCGATGGGAGCATGGGCGGCAATCCCGTTGTCCACGGTCAGCAGGAGGCGCACCCCTTCGTCATAAAATTCTTCGACAATGCGCTGATTAATCCCGTAGCCTTCACTCATGCGGCTGGGAATGGCGTAATCCACCAGTGCCCCCAGCGATCGCAGCGCCCGAATTAACAACGCGGTACTGGTCATGCCATCCGCATCATAATCGCCACAAATGGCAATTTTGTGGCGCTGATTAATCGCGTTGATCAGCAATTCCAGGCTCAGGGGCAGCGGTTCAAATTCGGCCAGCGGCGATGGCAGAAATTCCGTATCGGGGTGGAGAAAGGCTTTCACCTGATCGCTGTTCATCAGCCCGCGATTCAGTAAGACTTGCGCCATCAGCAGCGAAATGCCCGTGGTGCGAGCCAGTTCAGCGGCGAGTTCCGGGGTGGGGATGGCAATTTGCCACCGTTGCGCCGGGAGTTGAGCCGAGGTAGCACGTTTGGGAGTCGGGAGAGAAGTAGTCACAGGTAAAGGCGATCGCGTCAAACAAGGTGCTTCAGATTGTATCGCCTCCCTTGCCCAGATGCCGCTCATTGCGATCGAAAGATTTCGGCAAGGAGCGATCGCTGCAACCGCTAGACCCCGCAGGGCAGGTTGAGCCACAATCATCGACACATTGCAGGACTGTTACGAAACCTGCCCCTACACCAGATGATTCACAGCTACGCCAACTGCACGAAGCGGCGATAGCAATCCTCTAAGGCACTGAGGCAGGATGAATCGTCAAACAGGCGATCGCAGTTGGCCAGATACCGCTGGGAGATGTCATTGCGCCAGGTGGGATCGGTGCCCAGGCGGACGGCTAAATCGACGTAAGCGGCTTCCGAATCGGCAACGGTGTCGGTCACGCCCAGCGATCGCAAAATGCCGAGGGACATCCGCCCCCGCATAAATTCCTGCGGGTAGGTGATCACCGGGAGGCCACAGGCGATCGCGTCGAAAGTGGTGTTGCCGCCCGTGAAGCCAATTGTGTCCAGAAACCCATCACAGAGCAGGTTCAGCATTAAGTAATCGGGGCGGGAGAGGGTGGGTAGAAATAAACAATGGTCGGTTGCCTCTAACCCCACTTGCGCAAATGCCCGTTGCAACCGGGGTAACAGCACGTCTGCCCGCAAAAACACAAATTGCGCCTGGGGCACCCGTTGGGCAATTTCCACCAGCAAGCGATCGTGTTGCGGCAGATATTTGAAGGGGGCTTGACCACAGAAATAGGCGATCGCGTCTTCCCGTAAGCCTAAGTCGCTGCGAGATTTGGTCAGCCGAGGCACGGTTGGCTGGGGATAGGCGAGTCCCAACTGCGGCAGGCGCACCAGCTTTTCGGTGTAATGTTGTTCGCCATTGTCCGGCTCCATGAAATCACTCGACAGGTAATAATCCACGGTGGTCAGACCCGCAGTTACCGGATGTCCCCAGGCAGTACATTGAATGGGAGCTAGTCGCAGCGCCGCCAATTGCACCGTTTGGGCATCCATCCCAATTTCGGGAAAGACGAGGAGGTGGAGTTGATCGTCGATGACGCGGGGGGCGATCGCCTCCACGGGGCCGGGCAGATGATGAAATACGTCACTAAATTGGCGAAATTCGTCGGTGATGGTGTCGGGTTGATTGCCCGTGTAGTAGCAGTAAATTTCAAAGTCGTCCCGGTTGGCGTACCGCAGCCAGCCTGTCAGCCAGAGGGTGCCGCTGTAGGCATGAAAGTAGTGAGTGAGATAGCCAATGCGAATTTTACCTGTCACGGCGGGGAGCGATCGCGGCTGTGTCCACTCTGGGAAATTGGCAGTCATGATCCGCTGCACAAGCTTGCCAAAAAGCTGTTGCGGTTCAACCATCGATTGCCCCTGATAGGTGATGTAAAAGCTGGCATAGTGAGCAATCCCAGTCAGGGCTTGAGCTTTCTGCTCTGCGGTTTCCAGAGTCGTTTGATCGAGTAAATTTTGGAGTTCTTGTAGATAGCGATCGCGACAAGTTTGGATCTCTGCCACTGAGTCATAGACATAGGGCAGAAGCATCGCTTTCACCAGTTTTAAGATGTAGCTTGTGGGGATTGTCTGACAGGCAGCTTCCGCAGTAGCGATCGCATCCTGATAATGTCCCGATTGATTTAATTTAGTAATCAGATCAAAGAACAAGGCTTCTGCTGTCGGATGATAATGCAACCCTTCTTGCAGGGTGGTAATGGCGGCAGCAGTTTCCCCGGTTTGCCATAACGCCTGACTCAAGTGTAAATAAAGTTCAATGGCACCCGCTTGGTAAGTTAAATACCGCTGGAAGTGCCGAATTGCCGCCGCATATTGTTGCTGTTGCCAGCATTGCTCACCCATCTCCTGATGAAATGCGCTGGGATCAGATTGGAGGCTGAGGGCATAGTCCAAAGTCGGTTGCACCTCAGCCGGATCGGTAGCTACTTGTTGCGCCGTGACATAGGTTTGAATCGCGGCTTCCAGTTCGCCCTGCTCTAACAGCAGATTGCCCAGATTCAAATAAGTGCCAAAGAAATCGGGTTGCAGCGCGATCGCTTGGCGATACACTTCAGCGGCGGCATCCCACCGATTGGTTTGCCGCAACAACAGTCCTAAATTGTTGTAAGCATCGATCAAGGTTGGGTCAAGGTGAATCGCTCGTTGGTAGGCCGCGATCGCGCGATCGGGGAGTTCCAATTGAGTCAGAACATTACCCAGGTAATAACAGAGATCAGCCCGCTCAGAATTCAGTTCAAAGGCTTTAGCCAGTGCTTTTTGAGATTCCAAATAGTTCTGAGTGGCATAAAACATGAGTCCCAAGTTCATCCAGGCAACCTCATCGGTTTCTCGCCAGAGTAAGTACTCACGATATTTTTGCTCAGCTTCACTCCATTGCTGTTGCTGATGTAATTGCGTCGCTTCCTGTAATAAAACAACCAAATCCTGTTCCCGTTGCTCCAACAATTGCAGGTTATAAATGGCGTTAATGACAGGACGATCGCGCCGTTCCGCAAACACTTCGGGATCATCCGGTTGCTGCCGCGATCGATCCCAACTCAGCATATGAATGCCATTCCAAAAGGTCGGAAAGCGGGCGACGGGCGTGGCTAAGGCCAATTCCAGACGGGCTTCGGGGGTCACTGAGAGAAAATCCCAGTACGCTTGCTGGACTGTCCCCCAGTTGGCATCATCGATCACGATCAGGGCGCGATCGCTCAGTAACGGTTTTGCCAACAGCAAGCCCATCAAGGTAGACCGATAATCATGGGCACCGTCATAGAAATACACCCCAATTTTGTCAGCGGTGCCCAACGCCTGCAACTCCAACCAGAATTGTTGAAAGTCTTGATTGCAAAAATAAACCTGTTCCGTCAGCCCAAAGTCATCCAAGTTTTGCATCAAGTTGGCAAAGCAGGTGCCATCACTATCAAACTCGGAGAAATTATCGACGGCATAGGCCATGCAATCGGGATGATCCAGCAAGGCACCAATCAACGTCGTGCCCTGGTAAGTGCCCACTTCGCAATAGAGTTCGCCCGGTTCCAGACAGGCCACCGCCCAGTTCAACAGTTGCATGACGTTGGCAGTGGTCATCCCCTGAATGAGATCGCGCACCTGCTGGAATTTGGGCGCTTTGGGATGAATCGTATCCTGTTGCCAATGCTCGTAACAGTCGGGTAAATTCTGCAGAAACCGGGAGTAATCCATAACACCAGGGGCGAAACCAGTTTTATTCTACTGGGAGTCTGGTTGATTATGCCCACTCTGCCCTCGCCACCCCACCCTGATTTTGAGGTTGCGGATGCTGGGGATGAATTAGAGGTCGGCTGAATTAAAACAACGTTCCAACTCAGCCCGCGATGCCGCACCAACTCTATTTCGCTTTAAACGGATCGTATTCTGCCAGTAGTTTTTCTAGTTTGGCCTCGTCCACGCGACTCATCACTTTATTCGATTCGTGCATATCGCGAACCGTTTTTGACAAGCTAATCGTAGACCCCATGCTAAATAAATAACCCATGCCTAAGTAGCCCTTCACCCAACCATCCACAGGCAAGTATAAAATCCCCACTGCCATCGCACTAGAGGCGATCGTAAAGGATGCCCAGGCTTGAAAAATCCATGCAGAACTGTGAGCTTGTGGTGCGTTAAACTTCGCCATAACAATCTCCAAAAGTGACGCTAAAATGAGTGACTGACTAAAACTAAGATCAGTGTTTAAGCCAGTGCAAATTAATTTCCTATTTCAGATATAGCGTGATGAAATCTAGCTGATCAGAGTTCGATAGACACTTAAAAAATTGGGCGATCTGGCAGCATTCGTTCCCAACGTAAAGAATTATTGAAGTTGCCAGGAATCTTGGAGATCGCTGGAGTAGGAATGGGGGGTGTCTACCAGGGTTTCTGGGTTATTGTCATTCATCTGCGATCGTGGGGAGAAAAATTATGAGATTGGGCAAACGCTTCATCCTGCCCGTACTGTTTCTATTGGGGGTGTTGATCGCGATCGGCTTTGCTGGCTGCGGGACGACGACGATCACGAATGCGCCCACGCCCCTCCCCGATGTGGCAGAACTGCCCCCGCCCAAGTTGCCCGACTGGATTGAGGAAATCAGTCCCGTCGGCAATGCGCCCACCCAGGCACAAATTCGCGTCCGGTTTAAAGCCCCGCTGATTCCGGTGGAAAGTTTGGACAGTGAAGACCAGCGGCAACTGTTGCAGAAGTTTGAAATTGTGCCGCCCTTGAAGGGGCAATTTCGCTTCCTGACCCCGCGCATGGTGGGATTTCAAGCCGATGCCGCCACACCTTTAGCCACGCGGGTCAAAGTCACGCTGAAGGCCGGATTGGGCGATTTGCAAA
Source organism: Cyanobacteriota bacterium (assembly GCA_027482985.1). Taxonomy (GTDB): domain Bacteria; phylum Cyanobacteriota; class Cyanobacteriia; order Leptolyngbyales; family Leptolyngbyaceae; genus JSC-12. The sequence goes on along the minus strand of JAIXVO010000168.1, from coordinate 263 downwards.
ATCATAAACTGGATCAGGATTTAGCCTGGACGTTTCAAACCGATCGCCTGAAACTCTCCAATCTCCCGACCTCTTATTCGGCGGATAACCCCAAAGAAGTGACTGAACCGTTGGGCGCAAAACCCGTCCTCAAGTTCTTTGCCAATGCGGAGTTAGACCAGGCATCGTTGCGGGAGCATGTCAAATTGGTGGCGAATGGGCAGCAAGAGGGAGTGCCGCTGAATCTGGCGTTGGAGAAGCAGCCGGAGCAACCTGCTGAAGCT
>JAIXVO010000729.1 GCA_027482985.1 Cyanobacteriota bacterium | reverse complement strand
CTCCCTCCCCCTCCCTCCCCATGCGCTCCTACTCCCTCATCGCTCCTGCCAAAATCAATTTGTACCTGGAAATATTGGGCGATCGCCCCGATGGGTTTCACGAGCTGGTGATGGTGATGCAGAGTGTAGATCTGGCGGATCGGATTGATATTCGGGCGAATGGGACGGATGAGATTCGGGTGCATTGTGACCATCCCCAGGTGCCAACTGACCGCAGCAATTTGGCTTACCGAGCGGCGGCGTTGTTGGGGCAACAGTTTCCCCAGGTCTTTGCGCGGTTGGGGGGAGTTGATATTACGATTCATAAACAGATCCCCATTGGCGCTGGTTTGGCGGGGGGATCAGCCAATGCCGCAGCGGTGTTGGTGGGATTGGATTTGCTCTGGGAACTGGGGCTAACTCAAGTCGAAATTCAAGAGTTAGGGGCGCTGTTGGGGTCTGATGTGCCTTTTTGTGTGGTGGGCGGGACGGGATTAGCGACCGGACGCGGTGAAAAAATTGATCCGCTGCCGGATTTAGACCAGGGCTATGTGGTGTTGGGCAAGTATCGCAGCTTGTCAGTGTCTACTCCCTGGGCTTATCAAACCTATCGGCGGCAATTTGGCGACGCTTACTTGCCACGCGATGACCAGCAGCAACGATTGCATCAAGTGCATTCAGGGCCAATGATTGGCGCGATCGCCCACCGAGATATGGCTCAAATCAGCCAGTTGTTGTATAACGACCTGGAAAAAGTCGTGTTGCCCGCCTATCCTCAAGTCGCCCAACTGAAAGCGGCCTTCCAGCAACTCAAGGTTTCTGGCACGATGATGTCGGGTTCTGGTCCTACTGTTTTTGCCCTGGTTAACTCCCTCACAGAAGCCGAAACTGTGAAGCAAGCCGTCGCTGCAAGCATCGCCGACCCCGATTTAGAACTTTGGGTGGCACAATTTAAACCATCCGGCATTCAGGTAGCAGCATGAGTGATCTTCCGCCCACCGAGTCAACTGTCCCCGCGACAATCCCCACAACCGAGGGTGACCCGCCGTTAACGCCGCAACGGTGCCTGGTGGGAAGCGCGATCGCTGGAGTAATGGCCTATGCCATGTACCTGATGACGATGAATATTGCCCAATCCTTCGCGGCACACAAAGTTCAGTCCACCAGTCTGGTCGTGCAACGGATTTCGGCGGCTGTCCGCACCTTAGTTGTGGGCATGACGACGTTGGGCATGGGGGTGTTTGGACTGGCGGCGATCGGGCTGTTTGCCTTGGCGATTCAACTCCTGATACGGCGGGGGCGATCGGCTGCACCGTCAGAGTAAAATTCCGCCCTGCCAACTTTTGAGCTGCGTGTGGAATCGGCACCCTTCCGACTGAATCCGCTAATAGTGTGACATCCTGCCTGTGTGCCTGTTGCCTTGACCGGGGCTGATTGTTGAGCACGTCTCACTTTTCGGAGAACCAGTCTTATGTCGATTCCGTCTCATCCTGCTTTACCTTCTGTAGACCTAGATCACACCCATCTGCGTGAGCAAATTGACCGCAGTCTGCACCAAGCCACGTTGCAAAAACATCACTTGCAGAAAATCGACCGTCAGTACAGCGTTTTGAACATTGTGTTGGGCGCGATCGCGGCCTTTATCGCGGGACAATCGGCCATTGCGGACAAACCCGCGATCGGCAATTGGAGAAATGTCGCGATGGTGGCATCGGGACTGACCTTGACAGCGACCATTGCCTCTGGTGTCCAAAAGCAGATTGCGCCCACGGATTTAGTAGCGGAGGTCAGTCAATGTGTCGCACAACTGAAAGCCTTAAAAATTGAAACCCTTTCCACTCACTATGAATTAGAAGCGGTGAGTGATGCCTATCAAAAGATCCTGACGGAATTTTCGCGGGTTGATCTCTAGTCCCTGCCAAAAATAAAGCATCCTGTGTTGACAGGATGCCAGATGACAAACTCCCCGAAACTGATTGGACTTAGCAGCCGATGCAGGCGATCGCGAGGGCCACCTGTTGCGCCGAGAGATGCAATAACACCAGCTCATCTTCCCGCAGCGTGCAGGGCTTCTGCCATTGCAACGACAGTACTGCTAGCACCTGGTCACGATAGACCACAGGCACAATCAGATGCGCCTGGGTGCCAGATGCCGTGTAGTGTTCAGCAGTAGCCAGATTGGTATCCGCCGGAATATCTACTGCCACTTGAATTTTCTGCGTCGAGATGGCTTCCTGGGTCAGCGAATCTTTGGCCAGCCAATTTTCGATCGCCCCCGCCGCACTATACAGTCCTTGAGCAGCGGCTAAAGCTTCACCCTGCACCAGTTGCAGAATGCAGCCATCGGCATGGAAGGTCTTGCCAAAGGCGATCGCCAGCGGTTCCAGGCAGGCATCGACGGTAGTGGAAGATTGGGTCACATGGACGATGTTGAACAGTAATGCGGTTTGCGACTGCGATCGCTGCAATTCTTCCGTCCGTTGTTTTAGCAGTTCGTAGGTTTCAGCAGCACGTTGCACCACGGCTTTCAATTCATCTGGGTTCCAGGGCTTGGTGATGTACTTATACACTTGCCCAGAGTTAATTGCTTCTACCAAATCTTCCACGTCGGTAAAGCCCGTCAGGATGATTCGCATCGTGTCTGGAAATTGGGGGACGGTGCGGCTCAAAAACTCGGTGCCCTTCATTTCTGGCATTCGCTGGTCAGAGATAATGACTGCGACTTCGCCTTCTGCGGCTAATACTTGCAGTGCATGCACTCCACTTTCCGCCTTCAACACTTGAAAATCCCGACGAAAGGTGCGATAGAGCAAATCCAGGTTGTCGGGTTCATCATCCACGACCAACATTTTGGCTTTCTTGGGACGATCCAGGCTCATGAGCTGGCGGCTGATGGTATCCAATTCAGGAATAGTGTATGTCATAAATTTGGGTCAGTTCCTTTAGCAATTGGCGGGGAGGCTGAAAAGCATCAGCATGAACTTACTCTTAGTTTTGCCATCTTGCACCAATTTCTAACATTTTGGCGCAAGATGGCGACCACAATAAGGGAAGAGGTTCCTTGGCAACAGCTAGCACTACGACGGATTCAATGAGACTGCATCAGGTTATCTCGCTGGCAAGGGCAATCGCCGCACCGCACGTTGGGGTAGGGGCAGAATGGCGCTCACTGGTTTCAACGTCAGTTAAAGCTCAGGCCATCAAATGTTTTTAGCATAGGTCTGAACCCATCCGCTAAGCGTTCGCAGCGAAGTTTCACCTTGGCTTCCAATGGGGAAAGTGTTTTATGTAGGTCTGCAGAATACCTGGCGATGAGCAGCAGCAGATGAGGATACCCAGAAATTTTGTCGCGAAATAGTTAAACACAAATTTTAACTGGGCATACTCGGTAAACTATCCATTCCTAGAGGTTTATGAGTATGGTGGGCTTGTCTGTAGCGAAGCAACCGTTGCGGCTGACGCGTAACCTGCCAGCTCTGGAAACCTGGGGGTTTGGCTTGAGTGGGTTACTCCTCTGGCTGGGGACCGAACCCGGTATGCATCTGGCCTTGGGCGATCTGGCGCTGTGGGTCTGGGTGCCCTGCGCGATCGTTGGGATGTTGCTGAATTTTCAAGTGAAGCGCCTGGGCGAACAGTGGCCTGACGTAGCGGGTGGCACCCCCAACTACACCACGCGACTGTTACAAAAAACGCCTTGGCTGGCGCGGTATGTGGCGATCGGCTACTACATGGGGTGGATCTCCGTACCGCCCATGAATGCCATTATTCTGACGGATTTGATCAAGTCCAACCTGAATGTCTTGGGCATCTCCACGCCCGAACTGGCGCTCAAGATTGGCTTTACCGTGATCCCTTATATCGTGGCGTTTAGTGGGGCGCGGGCGTTGGGGATTTTGCATCTCTTTTTTGTGGTGCCGGCGATCGGGTTTCTTCTCGTCTTCTGTGTGCAGGGCATGGGCTGGTTAGTCTTCGCGCCCACCAGTCCCGGCTTAGTGTCTACCACGATGGCAACTGCCAGTGGTCTAGATGGGACAACCTGGGCGAAATGGTATTTCGTTGCGGTTTATGCCGCTTATGGCTGTGAGACGGCTTCATCCTTTGTGGCGGATAGCCGTAAACCGCGCCGCACCCTGCAAAGTCTCGCGTTTGCGGCCTGGTTGTTACCCGTTGTGTATATTGGTGGCTCCTGGGTGGTGGCTCGGCTCGCCACGTCAGCGAACCCGTCCAGTAGTACTTTTTTAGTTCTGGAGTCAGCCGCCAGACCGTTTTGGGGCGATGCGGCCCCCGTGCTGGTGACGTTTCTGGTGGCATCCGGGTGTTTGTTGAGTTCGGCGACGGCAGTTTCAAATAGCCCCCGGATTTTGTACCAGTTATCGCTGGATCGATATATTGCGCCTGTGTATAGTGTCGTTTCCCGCCAGGGAGTGCTGGGGCCGAGTTTGGTGGTCACGGCTGGTCTCAGTCTGGTGTGTTTGGCCTGGGGCGATGTGACGCGGGTGGTGATGGTGACCGGAACTGGCTACCTGATCAGCATGATTGGGATTCACTGGGGCTTGTGGCTTTGTCGCCGCGACCCTGCGACTCGGTGGGCGGGGTTGGCGTTGGTGTGTTGTCTGGTGGAATTGGGGGTGTTGGTGTGGGGTGGATTAGCCTGGAGTTGGCAGGATTGGCTGATGGGGTTGCTGTTCCCGATCGCGATTCTGCTCCTGTTTGCGGGGCTGGCGCGGAGTCCCATCCCTTGCTTTCAAACGGCGTGGTGGCTCAAAGTTCATCAGCCGACCACAGTCCGCCATGCGTTCTCTGATTTGATGCTGACGCAGGTGATGGTGCTGATTGTGCTGGTGTGTGGGGGGACGACGATCGGCTGGGCGACGCGGGGAGTCTTGAGCCGACTGGCGCTAGGCAGTCATGCGAATATGCTGGTGGTGTTGCTGCTGGCGATCGCTTTTGTGGGAGTCGCGATCGCCTGCTGGACGAGCTTTCCGCAAATTACGGCAGTCATGGAAGCGCGAGAAGCCTCTGACCATTTATTTCGGATTGCCCCAGATGCGATCGTGGTCGTCAATCCGGAGGGGGTGATCCAACAACTGAATCCAGCGGCTGAGCAGTTATTGGGGGAACAGCGATCGCTGCGCGGGAAGCCCCTGGATCAGTTTTTACCAGAACTGCCAGATGTTCCTGAACTCTGGCCGGAACGGTGTGAGCAACAACTGCCCCAGGCCAACGGCATCAAAATTCTCGATCTCTCGGTCTCCAATCGCACGACTGCCGACTGTCAGGAATACTTAGTGATTTTGCGGGACATCACCGATCGCAAACAGGCTGAAATGCAATTGCGGTTGCAGGCACTCGATTTGGAAGCGGCATTTAAGGAAGTGCAACTGACCCAAACGCGACTCGTCCAAAGTGAAAAAATGTCGAGTCTGGGGCAACTGGTGGCTGGAGTGGCACATGAAATCAACAATCCCGTTAATTTTATTGCGGGTAATCTGCATCATGCTCATGCCTACACCCAGGATTTGATCGCCTTGTTGGAACTGTATCAGGAAACCGTGATGCCCTGTCCGGCGCGAGTGGCAGCGCTGGCCGAAGAGATTGATCTGGAATTTCTGGAGGCCGATTTACCGAAGTTACTGCGATCGATGCAAATGGGGGTCGATCGCATTCAGACGATTGTGCTGTCCTTGAAAAACTTCTCACGCATGGATGAAGCCCTGATGAAAGAGGTGGATTTGCATGAGGGATTGGAAAGTACCCTGATGATTTTGCAAAGTTGCCTCAAGGCTCGCGGCGATCGCCCTGAAATTCAGGTAATTCGGCAGTATGGCGATCTCCCACTCGTGGAATGTCACGCCAGTGCGTTGAATCAGGTGTTTATGAATATTCTCGCCAACGCGATCGATGCGCTGGATGACTTGCCCGCTGACCAGATCCCAGTCATTACCATTCAGACCCAGCAAACTGAGGACTCCCAGGTGCAGATCCGCATCCATAACACGGGCGGGGCCATTCCCTTGGAGGTGCAACAGCGATTGTTCGACCCCTTCTTTACCACGAAGCCTGTAGGTCGAGGAACGGGACTGGGGCTATCCATCAGCTATGACATTGTGACGAATAAACACGGGGGGCAACTGCGCTGTCTATCCACTCCAGAGCAGGGGACAGCCTTTATTGTAGAGATTCCCCTGACGCAGTCGGTGATCAGCTAGCGGCGGGTGCAACAGAGGTTTTTCTCATCCTAGTTGCTTGGTTCCTGAAAAACACGTTAAATTTAATTAACAATTCAACTTACAAATCCTGATATTTGTATCGGTCTTGAAACCAGTATCCAGAGGACGTGGTTTATGAAATTTTCTTGGAGAACAGCACTATTGTGGGCAGTCCCTGCATTAGTGATTGGGTTCTTTCTGTGGCAAGGCTCGTTCGCTTCGTCTACGCCTGCCAACATGGGGCGGAATGCGGCAAATACGCGCATGACCTACGGGCGCTTCCTGGAATATCTGGATGCCGATCGCGTGGTCAGCGTTGATCTTTATGACGGGGGCAGAACGGCGATCGTCGAAGCGGTCGATTCAGAGTTGGATAATCGGGTGCAGCGGTTACGGGTGGATTTGCCCGGTAGTTCGCCAGAATTGGTGACGCGCTTACGGCAAGATAACATCCGGTTTGATGTGCATCCGGTGCGGAATGACGGCGCGGTTTGGGGCTTGCTAGGGAATTTGATTTTCCCCGTGTTGCTGATTGGCGGGCTGTTCTTCTTGTTCCGACGTTCCAACAACGTGCCTGGCGGCCCAGGTCAAGCGATGAGCTTCGGTAAGTCTCGCGCTCGGTTCCAGATGGAAGCTAAGACGGGCGTGATGTTCGATGATGTCGCCGGGATTGAAGAGGCGAAGGAAGAGCTTCAGGAAGTCGTGACCTTCTTGAAGAAGCCGGAACGCTTTACTGCCGTGGGTGCTCGGATTCCCAAAGGGGTGTTGTTGGTGGGGCCTCCCGGTACCGGGAAAACCTTGCTGGCAAAAGCGATCGCGGGTGAAGCGGGGGTGCCGTTCTTCAGCATCTCCGGTTCTGAATTCGTGGAAATGTTCGTTGGGGTTGGCGCTTCTCGTGTCCGTGACCTGTTTAAGAAAGCCAAAGAGAATGCGCCCTGTATCGTCTTTATTGATGAAATTGATGCCGTCGGTCGGCAACGGGGCGCGGGTATTGGCGGCGGTAACGACGAACGGGAACAAACCCTGAACCAATTGCTGACGGAAATGGATGGGTTTGAAGGCAACACGGGCATCATCGTGATTGCGGCTACCAACCGTCCTGATGTGTTGGATTCGGCGCTGTTACGTCCTGGTCGATTCGATCGCCAGATTACCGTCGATGTGCCTGACATCAAGGGGCGGCTGGATGTGTTGAAAGTCCACGCTCGTAACAAGAAGCTGGCAGAAGATATTTCTCTGGATGCGATCGCGCGGCGGACTCCTGGTTTCTCCGGGGCTGACCTGGCGAACTTGCTGAACGAAGCGGCCATTCTCACTGCCCGTCGGCGCAAAGATGCCATCACCATGCTGGAAATCGATGATGCCGTGGATCGGGTCATCGCCGGGATGGAAGGCACGCCTTTAGTCGATAGCAAGAGCAAGCGTTTGATTGCTTATCACGAAATTGGTCACGCCATTATTGGCACCTTGGTCAAAGGTCATGATCCCGTCCAAAAAGTGACCCTGATTCCCCGTGGTCAGGCTCGCGGTCTGACCTGGTTTGCACCTAGCGAAGAACAAATGCTGATTTCGCGCGCCCAAATCATGGCACGGATTCAGGGCGCTCGCGGTGGACGGGCGGCTGAAGAAGTGGTGTTTGGCGATGCTGAAGTGACGACCGGGGCAGGCAACGACTTGCAACAGGTCAGCAACATGGCACGCCAAATGGTCACTCGCTTCGGGATGTCGGACTTGGGGCCGCTGTCCTTGGAAGGGCAATCTTCGGAAGTGTTCCTGGGTCGGGATCTGATGACGCGATCAGAATACTCAGAAGAAATTGCGTCGCGGATTGATGCTCAAGTGCGATCGATTGTGGAACATTGCTACGACCATGCTCGCCAAGTCATTCGCGAAAACCGCGTGGTGATTGATCGGCTAGTGGACTTGCTAATCGAGAAGGAAACCATTGATGGCGAAGAGTTCCGTCAGATCGTGGCTGAGTATACAGATATACCTGAAAAAGAGCAGTACACTCCACAGTTATAATCTCGAAACTCTCAGTAAGTAGACAAGTGGGGATGACGGCACATCATCCCCATTTTTATTGGTTATTAGTGACTGTATCTTTAGCTACAGTTGATCCGGTAGTTGTAGTCTTGATCATGAGAACGTTTAATTGCCTGGAATTATCAGGAGCTTAAGCCCCTTGTTGTGCTGCCAGCTCTCGGTTGAGGGCATTTCTTCAAGCTTGGCTAACGATGTTCAAGGTTAAGAGGTCTATAGGGTTACCATTGGGACGTAACTTCGCATTGAGATGTTAGACACTGAATCAGTATGAATGAGAGCCTGACGAAGATACGGCAAGATTTCGATCGCATTGCTCTACATGACCAGGAGGCATGGGATCACAATCGTCACTATCACGGGTTTCTACTTAAACAGTTGCCATCTCAATGCCAAACTGCACTTGATATTGGTTGTGGTACAGGTGAATTTTCGCGGCTTCTGTCGAAAAGGTTTGAAAGGGTTGTGGCAATCGACTTATCCTCTAATATGATCGAGGTTGCCAAGCAGCGTTCAAGCCAATTTTCAAACATTGATTTTCAAGTTACTGATGTCTTGCATTGGGAACTAGTAGCCGAACAATTTGACGTGATTATATCGATTGCTACACTTCATCATTTGCCAGTTGGCAGCTTATTGTCAAATCTCAAAACCGCTTTGAAACCTGGTGGTCGGTTGATCATCTTGGATTTGCTGGAACACGAGAGTTGGCGAGATCAACTCAGCGACTTTGTCGCAGTTCCTCTGAATTGGCTATTGCAATCGCTCCACAATCGCCATATTCAACCATCCCTTGAAGCTGTGGCAGCAATGAGAGAACATCTTCGTACAGACGAGTATCTTACGCTTTCGCAAGCACGCACAATTTACTCAACTGCCATGGGCAAAGCAAAACTCAGGAAACATTTATTTTGGCGCTATTCAGTGGTTTGGGAAAAGCCAAGAGCGGCACAACAACCTCAAGATGTATTGACCATCGAGAGGTGTTCGTCTTAACTAGCGTGATAATCGCTTCTCTACAGTTGGTTAGAAACTGGCAAGCAGCGAGAGGTCAGCGATCGCGAGTGGCTCACCAGCCGTTTGGGTAACGCGAGCGGATTGGGGCGGCCTAAGTCTTCCCGCCGCAATAATTGATGGTCGGCACCCAATACTCGCAGTTCACACACACTAGTCGCTCCCGGTGCAATCAGGGCAAACGCCTTGCCTTTGCCTTCCGCCTGGAGCACCTGCCCATTATCAAAGGTGGCTTCGACGGTCGAGACTTTGGGTGTGAGGAATTGCCCATACAAAATCGTGTAGCGATCGCCATTTTTCTCTTGCGCCTGACTGATGCCGTACTCGATCAGCTTCTCCGCCGATTGCTTCGGGTTACTGACGCGGTAGCTGTCACTGCTGCTCACCTGCCAGTTCATCCCTTCCCGCTTCACCACCTGATGCCCCAAGACCCGCTGCTTGGTGTCCTGCATCGTATTGCTGCACAACGCACTGTAGAGCACCACCACGCCCTTCGCCCAGCGATAAGTCCCCAACACTTGCACGTCCTTCGCGTCTGCGCCCCCCGCTGCCGGACAGGTCACGCTCTGGTGAATCACCTGATCCGGTGTGGTTTCCATCCAGGCATACACGCTGCCACACAGCGCCAAACTCAGCCAGCCGAACAGAAATAATCGCGATCGCTTCATCGCCAGTTGTTTAATCTTGTGGTTTATAGTCAGTCTGCCCTGATGCTGTGGAAAAGTCGTTCCCCATCAGGAATATTTCAGATTTAGGGCCGCTCAATTTCGGGATCGCAGCGAATTTCCAGCAAAAAGCCATCCGGGTCATAAAAATAAATGCCCCGCCCCG
>JAIXVO010000339.1 GCA_027482985.1 Cyanobacteriota bacterium | reverse complement strand
TTCACATCTTTGTACAAGCTGACCATACGACCGCACCTGTTGAGATTGCTAAAACGATTAAGTCAATCGCTGCCGTCCAATTATTTTGCACATTCCCAGATTTGAAACGTCGTAAATTCTGGGGGTCTGGGATGTGGTCAGATGGAACTTACTACGGCAGTGTTGGGCACGTCTCAGAGGAAGCTGTGAAGCGGTATATTGAGACTCAAAAGCAGAGAGGCTGACTGTTTGCAGCATAGGAGTCTGTCGATTCCTCAGCGACCTCAATCACCCATCGGCTAAAAGCCAATATTGCTCAAGGGGTCACTTCGTCATCGACTCGCCTCTCATCCCCAGGCACAAGGCACAGGGGTTTTCCCGGCGAATTTTATAAAGTCATAGTCTGCCTGAATCGGCTCAATTGCATCTTTGTGCCTCATTTCACGTAGATCAGCATGCACTAGCTCCATTTCAGCCGCACTCAGCTTGAGATTCGTGGGCGCAATATCCAGCTTCATCAAATCCTCAATGATGTAAAGGGTTTTTTCATCCTTCAAAGCATCATAAAGACTTTGCTCTAAGTCGTCGGGATCAAGCCCCATGAACGTTGTCAGTGAGGCTTGTGGATCCATGTCGATCACCAAGACTCGATGGTTCCGACAGGCTAAATGGTAGCCCAGGTTGTGAGTCACTGTTGATTTAGCAACTCCTCCTGCCTGGTTAAAAATGGCAATAATTTGAGTCACGGCTCCTCCAAAGGGCGATCGGTCAATACCTCAACCTGTAAATTCATCCATTGAAACTTCACGCGCTAAAAATTTCACTCAGCTAGCTTACTGCACCAATTCTGAGACAGCTTATGTGTTGAGGCATCCATTCTAGAGTTGGAAACTGCAGTTGCTCAAAGTGTTATCCAGAAACATGACTTGCTCTGATGAATGGCACCCTATACAGGCGTTCTATTTGCCAAGACATTATGCAACTTTATTAGCCGTTTGATCCATGGCTTAACTTAGTGCTTCAAGGATATCCGCTAATGCACTAGGATATCCGCTAATGCACTAGTTTTTTCAACCACTAGCACACAGTTTAGCTCTGACCTGGTGAACCGAGGAAAATTTGGAGCCGCTATAGCTTTGGTCAGAACACTTAGGAGATTTCTTTGCAAGCAACTAACCTCCGTAGGGGCAGGTTTTGCCGCAGGTCTCGGGAGCGGTCACAATCCTGTTGCGCAACCTGCCCTTACAGGGATTTTCTATTCTAGCAACCGCCTTAGACCAAGTCGAATTGTCAAACGCCAATGCTGGGTAGGTGTGCTGACTCGTCGCGCTCGACTGAATTCACACCGAAGTCTGTCACGTTGCACAGAGCGCCGACTATATTATGGTCTGGAGCCAGCCCAAACTACCAACGGTGCAGTAAATTGTCTGTGGAAAACTGCCCAGCCATCCTTACCTAGTCAGAGTAGCTCCGGCTCGTGCTCCAAGCTCATGAGCGTTAGCTTAAAATGAGCACGATATCCAGGTTGAACTCCTTTGATCGATGCTGAATCTCTCCTATGCCGCTCATACCAAATATGCCTTTGCTTTAACTGAAACGGTAGCGATCGCGGAGTTATTGTGGCAGGGGTGCGATCGAGAGACAATTAAGCACAGGGTAATTCAGGATGACTTATTGCAAATGCGTGCTCAAACCTCCCGGCGGGGGGCATTTCAAACCATTTGGCAACGGCTAGAGCCGCTTTCAACTGACTATATCAAGTTAATTGCCACGGGGAATGCGGATGTCCGTCGCTTCACGGTGTTATTTTCGATTCTGCTAGAACATCGACTGTTGCGAGAACTGATTACTGAAGTTTTACTGGATAAGTTGAAACAGTTTGACTTAATCGTTCAACGGGCAGACCTGAGAATTTTTTTTGAGGCGAAGCGAGAAGCGAGCCAAACCCTGTCCAAGTGGTCAGATTCAACCTACCAAAAGGCCGCGAGTAATGCCGTCTTGGTGTTGGTGGGAGCTGGGTTACTGCAACCCACTCAACTGAGGGGCACTTATGAAATTCGCGCCACACCAGTACCGCTGGTGCTCAAACAGCAGCTCATTACCGATCGATTAGAGCCAATTCTGGTGCTGATGCTTAACTAACAGCCAAAGCCTTAAAGACGGCATCGACTGGATCGGTATAAAAAGAGGTTTGGAACTTGGTGAATAACTCGGGTGGCACGGCGGGTAGATCAACGGCACTAGTCATGGGTAAAAGAATTTTTTTGGCTCCGGCATCAAAGGCAACTTGCAAACTCCCTGCCAATTGGCTGACCGGATTGATGGTACCGCCCAGAGTCATTTCCCCAAACACAGCAAGCTGAGATTGCACATTACGTCCGAGGGCTGCCGAACACAGCGAAATGAAGAGTGCCAGCCCCCCGTACAAGGGTACACCCGCCCCCTGTAGATCAAGGAGTTGCAATAGAAAGTCGGAAGTGTCGGGATGGATTAACCCACTTACGCGATGAGCATTTGCTTTGAAGTAGTTCAAAGCGATGTTGCTACTATCTTTCATCCTGGTGGCACTCGCAACTCCAGTCCGAATTAGCTTACCGCTGCCGGAGACGGCCTGTAACTCCAATTTGAATACGCCAATCCGGCCACCATCGCCATCACTGATCATGTATAGGTGCCCTGGAGAAAGGGTATCTTCACTCATTAAATAGGCTCCACCTTGCTCTGGCACCGAAACAAAGTGTTCTTCTAAGGTTTCAGTGTCAATGTAGCTGAAATGAACATCGTAAAACTCCATGCCGCCAATCTTTTTAAGCTGCTCTTTCACTCGTCTCCGGACTCTAAGAGCATAGACTAGGGCTGCTTCCACATCGGCTTTCGCAAAACTGCCATCAGGAAACAGTAATTTGAGCAGCCCTGACACGGTTTTACGCACAGCCTGAACATCTCTTTGCTTGAGATTATTACCCAACTTGAAGTAGCGATCGATGGCATCGGCAAAGCTGCGCTTACGCATTTCTCGAAGCCATTCCGCCAAGTAATCTACGATAAAGCCGAATTGATTCGTGAAATTTTGGGGACTGAATTTGGGGATTTCCCAACCGGGAATATAAGCATGGAACCGGTCAAAAAAAGCTGTGTCAATCATTGCTATGGGGAAAGGCGCTAATAGATGAGCAGTCTTGACCAGAGATTCCACACTCTGATTGATGTTACCCACAAAAACCATCGAGGCATTGGCACTGATCTCCGCTTTCCCTCGCGCAAATGATCCGGATGCCATGTAATCCTTCATGATCTGGATGCCATCATTGTCGTGAAAACTGATTCCCGCCACTTCATCAAAGGCCACCACATCAAACAGCCCCACTAAGCCTACCTGCCGAGAGGACATATTGTAGAAGAGGTTAGCGACGGTGGTTTTGCCACCGGACACCAGGATTGAGTTGGGAGAAATTTCTTTGTAGAGGTGAGATTTTCCGGTTGAGCGGGGACCGAGTTCACAGCAGTTGTAGTTGTTTTCGCAGAGAGGGATCATGCGAGCTAGCAGGTGCCACTTGACTGCATCGGTTAAGGTAGTCGGCTCCAACCCCGTTGAACGAATTAACACGTCCAGCCATTCGTCTCGCGTAAAGGCAGAGCGGCCAGCAAACAGTTCTTCCAGGTTGACCTGGGGCATTTGAATGGGCTTCAAGCTGGCGACAATGAAAGGACTGGGATTGGCTCCGGCTTCATATTCAAGTTGCAAAATGCACCAGATGCCACCACTCAGCAATTTGGGGTTAGATTTTACAATTTCCGGTTCGATCGCGACCCCTTTGACCCCTAAATTCAGCAAAATGCCCTGGTAGATGTCGGCTTTTTCATTGAGTTTGACGGTCACGCGATCGATGACACTGTACCGCCCAATCTCCCGGACTCTGGATTTCACCTGTTCTGCTTCATCTGAACGGACATAATTTTCCGCCAGAATGCGTTTAACCGATTGCACACCCGCCTCGATCGTGGCCTCATCATCCGTCGCACAATACATCCCCAGCAGGTATTCCAGCACATAAATGGGAACACTGGCTCCCTCTTTAATCCGTTTCGTCAGGTCTTTCCGCACGACCCGGCCCGGGTAAACATCATTCAATTTGCGATCCAGGACATCCATAGCCATGTTGCTTTCCCCCGCTAATCCCCATCAAAGTCGGGGTGTTTCTATCTTAGAAGTCGCCAAAGTCATTTGTAATCCCCAGATTAACCGTCCAGGTTTCGCGGACAAGCTCAGTATTATCAGTGGCATCTTTCACCACGAGGGTAGCCGTCGTGGGGGGATTGGTCAGAATCACGGTGAGCGTTTGTTTGAACTCGCGGTCAGTGGGATGGGGACTGGTGCTGCCTAATTCCACCTCTTTGACATCGGTAATAGGTTGCTCCTGGGCATCGTAAAGCGCCACGGAAACTCGGCGCGATCGCCATCTGCCCTCGACTGGTTCCGTTTGCATCAAGTTGAAGCTGAAGCGATTGTTGGTGACGCGGCGCAAGAGGGCATTGATCTGCACGCCCACTTTGCGAGCGGGGCCATCATCACCTTTTTCAGCCCGCTTGTGATGGTAGGTAATGACTGGCACACAAATTTCCTGCAAACTGGCTCCTCCATGCACATATTGAGCCCCAGCTCCTTGAATGGCGAAGCGCAAACTTCCGCGCGGGACACTGGCGATCGCGCCCCTGGACTCATACGGCAGGGTAAAGTTCAGCAAACTCGGTGCTTCAAGGTTTTGAGTGCGCAGAATAAACCGCCGATTAGTTTCGACAATATCCTCACCCTGCGGCAAGGGAATTTTGTCGGCTTCGGCGATGGGGTGCCGCTGGTAGAGGAAGCCGTGATCGGCAGTGATCAGGACGTGGGTGCCGTTGAGTGAGTTGCAGATTTTTTTGACCAGCTTCAGCAATTCGCGGATGGCATCTTCGCAGGCTGATAGCACTTGCCGTTCACTGGCAGGTTTATCCCCGATCGCATCAATCACATCATGGTAAATATAAATCAACCGATAGGGCTTGATCGCCTCCCGGCCCATGTCCGTGTTCATGGCTAATAAATCCGCCGCCCGGAGCACCGTCGCCTCCACCCCACTATGCTGTTGCAGCACTGCCTGCCGTGCCTCGCGGCCTTTCGTGGTGAGACCAGCCTTGAGCACATCACCCTGGTTAGGCAGCAATTCTAAGGTATCGCCCGGGAGTAAAGCCGCCATGCCGAGGCGGGTAATGCTGGGTAAAACGCCCAACAGTGGGGTTAACCCGGTTTCACCCCGCAGTTCTTGGGCGATGAGGGCTTGCAGTTCGCTGGCGACTTCGTAGCGGAGTGCATCGGAAATGATCACAAAGACTTTTTCGCGATCGTTGCGGTTCAGGATTGGCACAACGTGGTGGGGAAAGAAGTTAGTCTGGGTGGGCACCCCAGTGAGTTGCCAGTGGCCTTGGGCGTGAGTTTCTAGCGCGTCTGACCAGGCGGCTCCCAGCCCATCTAAAAACCAGTAGGTATACAGATTTTCAACTTCTTCGACCAAGTTTTTGATAATATCGCCGTTGGCTCGTTCACTGGCTACGACAAAATGGCGGTAAGCTTGATCGAATTGGTACAGCTCGCTGGCGTAAGTGTTGAACAGCAAGGGGGCGGCGAGGCGAAACCCGATCGCGGATTGCTGCTTGAGTTCGACCAGGGCGATCGCGGCTTCGAGCGCCTGGTAGGTGGCGGCATATTTGGGATACCAGACCGTGGCGCGTCTGGCGGTGAACCAACTGCGCCAGCGGTGGAGGTCATTCGCCTGAGCTTTAATTTCCTGCACACAAGCGCGGATCAGGGCATAATCCACCGCTTCAAAACTGGTCGCCTCAAACAGCACCTCGGGGGGCAGGGCTTCGATTTGGGGAAACAGATCAAGTTCTTTCTGAATGAACTCGCTCAACTCCATCCATTGCGCCGAGTCCTGCTGGTCCCGCAGCCATTGATCGATGAAAGCGTACGCCTGCTGACCGGGGCTAATAACGTGACCCTGGAGGGTGGGGGGCAGATGTCCGCGGAGAGCGGTGTCGAAATGGGTGATGAGCAGACAACGGAACAGTTTTTCGAGGCTGGGAGTGGCATCCTGAACGGCCAGGTGGGTTTGCACAATTTGCCAGAAGGCTGAGGCCGAGACACACCGGGTGATCTCAGCCCACAGCAAATTATCGGTTTCCAGCAGCCCGGCCATCAAGACCCGGCGAATGAGCTGACTGGCATCCGGCACTTTTAACCCCGCCAGTACCGATAGCAAGGCTAATAACAGTCCCGGCTCGTTGGTTTGAGGGGCCAGTTGCATGGCTTGCAGGGTTTCGGTGCGTTTGCGATTGTCAAAAAACTTGAGGTGGGCGCGGATCACGGTTTCCAGATGGCGCTGACGCAACCCCAAATCGGCAAAGATGAGGGCGGCGCGATCGGCGGCAAAGGTGAGTGCCCGGTGTTGGATATCGAGCAGCCAGTTATCCTGGGGGGCGGGTTCAGGAAAGGGCGCGTAGAGGAGAAAAGCTTGCTGGGGTTGCTCGACCAGGAGGCGATGTTTGATGGTGAACGGGGTATCGTTTAATTGCAGTTTGGCGACGCGATCGAGCTGGAGTTCGGCAAAAATATCTTGAAATTGTTGGTCGGGGTCGTACCAGAACACCACGCGCTGACCCTGATGAGCCCAGCGGGAGTCATCTTGAAATAAGGTTTGCAGGGTAGTCTGGATGCGAGTGATGTCCATCAAGTTTTAAACCTCTGGGAGGGTTTGCACCCACTGAAAGTCGGCTTCAGGCAGGGGGGGAGTGGGTTGAATGGCATAGTTGATCGCCAATGCTAAGGCAGCTTCTTGATCCACTTGCGCGAGCACAGATGGCATATCGATCACGGGTTCCTGGTCGCCAGGGCGTAAAGGCAACAAAAAGCGAGGGAGGGGATCGCGCACGTTGAAGGGGTAGAGTTCGGCGGCGGGACGGCGATCGCCCCGGCTGACCAAAATTCGGTAGTCGGACGGGATGCCACCTGCCATGAGTTTGGGTGCGCCAGTTCTGAGCAAGTCAATTTCGACTAAATGGGTGGCACTGTTCAAGATGGCTTGACGTTTGGCATCGTATTTGAGTTTGCCCTCGCCGGGTCGCTTATTTTTGGGAGATAGCACTTCCACGACGGTGACGACGGTGCCAGTGCCAACATCGCGGATTTCTAAGAACCGTTCCCGAGTTTCTTCGACAACAGGCACCGTGACGACGAGCGGTGCGCTCAGGGTCGCTGTAACGCTCTGGGACGCTGTGGTTTCGGTGCCCCGTTGGAAAACTGAAACATCAGGAATGCCGACCAACAGCGAGTCTGTGTAGACCCCTTGCTCGACGGCAGCCCGGTATTTGGGGGTAATGACGGCGTTGAGCGATCGCGCCAGCACGCCAATGATCCCAAAGTGGACTTCTGACCACAGTTCGGGATTTTCAAGATCAGGATTCATCCCTGGAAATTTGGGTTGCATGGCTGCGGACTCCTTGGTTCTCACTTTACTGTGGTTTTGCGGGCGGCTTCAACAAGTCCAGTTTCCATTGGGCTTTTTTCTCCAGGTCGGCCATTTTCAGGTCGGAGCCTTCGTAGACCAGTCCTTTGAAGCGGGTGTAGTTGTAGGCAACGCCGTCATCGAGGTCGAGGGCGAGGCGCTGGTCGGCGAGGGTTTGGAGTTTGGCCTGGTAGGCGGCGAGTTCGGCATCTTGGTCGCGCAGGATTTTGAGGCGACGCTGGATGGCTTTTTGGGCGGTGGTGGTGGTGGCGGTATCGAGTTGAGTTTGGGTGCGGGTGATCTCGCCAGTGAGTTTGCGTTGCAGTTCCAGGACGTAGTCGGTGCGGATTTGACCGACGGTGTGGGGGGTGTAGCGGTGCAGGTAGATGAGGGCACCGAAGGCTCGCTGCTTGCCGCTGGTGAAGAGCCAGTAGATGGGGCGTTTCTTGTAGGTTTTGATGTGGTCGCTGATGAATTCGGTGAGGAAGTAGCGGCGGATGCGATCGCGGGCACTTTCGCCGCTCTGGAGGGTGAGGGCGGTGGCGATAAAGTCGAGGTTGGCTTTGAGGTGGGTGTCGCCGTAGGCGGTCTGGATGAATTCGATGAAGCGGGACACGATGTCATCGTCGAAGTATGCCTGGTCGGTGATGGGCAGGATGGCATCGGTATCGGCGGGAAAGGTGGTGTGCTGGGTGGGGTCGAAGGGTTGCCCGGCGTGGATCAGCCCTGGCTTGTCGAGGGAGTAGCGCCCCATCATGCAGCCGACGGCATAGGAAATCAGGGATTTGATGTCGCGGGCAAGATCGGCCCGCCGAATGGTGATCTGCTCATCGGGCACTTCTGGCGTGAGTTCGGACTGTAAGCCGTAAGCGTCAATCCAGTAGCGATTGTTGTCTTCTTCCAGTTGTTTCAGTTGTTGAAAGGCTTGTTCGGCTTGGTCTTGCCAGGTTGTGAAGGCTTGGGAGAGTTGATGAATTGCTTTGTCTTGTAAGAGTGCATGGGTTTGAAAGTTCCAAGAGCCTTCAAAACTATCCCAGTCTTTTCGAGATATAGATATTGCTTCTTTTGCAATCTGGTGGGAAGAGGAATGCTCACCTTTTATGACAGGCAAAATCGCTATATTACCAACTTGATAATTTAAAGTAGGATTCACAAAATTTATGAACATCAGACTCACGGCGGAGCATAAGAAAGAAGTTAGCCAATATACATCATCGTCACGAGAGAATACACAAGAACCCCCCACATCAAAAATAAAGCCTTTTTCAGAAAATCTAACTCCTAAATATGAAGAGCTAACAAAAGACCAAGTTATACACTGCTGAAAGTAGAAGTCTTTTGCCCTTGGATAGCCACAGTTAGAACCAACTATTTCACAACCATCATCTTCCCAATTCACTACATTTTCATTATTTCCATACCACCGTCTAAACTCTCCGCCTTTATTGTATGGAAACCATTTACATAGTGACTCCCTTGCCTCGTTCCTGTTTGTAGCTGTCAACTTTAAATTATTACTATCAACTTCATGCCATTGACGGACAAATCTATCATTGTCGCCAGTAGTCATCCCCAGCTTTGGCTCACCAATAGTCTCAAGCAAGGGGAAATTTGAAAATATTTCAATTATTTTTTTACTAGCCCAATAAGCGATCGCACTTCCTGGAATCTTCGCGAAGTCGGTGGCTTTAGCGTGGTAAAGATAACCGCAGTTGGGGTTAGCGATCGCTTCTATAGCGTTTCCTAGTCTGCTGAGGTACAGTAACAGCAGTGCGTAAACCATCCGTGAATATCTTTGAGAGAAACCTGATCAAAGGCTTCTTCTATCGCTTTGACTAAATCAGGATA
>JAIXVO010000359.1 GCA_027482985.1 Cyanobacteriota bacterium | reverse complement strand
GGGGGAAGGGAGTGGAAGAAGCGGAGGGCGGGGAGGGAGTCAAGAGTCGGGAGCGAAGCGGGAGGTGATAGGGTTGTAGCGCGATCGCCCATTGCCATTGCTTCCAGTCTTCTCCCTCCCCCCAGTCTTCTCCTTCCCTCTATCTCCCTCTATCTCCCTCTCCCTTCCTTTCCCTCCCTCCCTCTCCCTCCCTCCCCCGATACACCTTCCCCGGCGCATGATCCGCATCCACTTCAATCACCAGATCGGCTGTGGCAATGGCGGGACGGATAAATAGGTCGGGATGCAGGGCTTTCCAGAAGTATTCGACGAAGGCGGCGATTTCAGTGGGGGTCATGCCGGGTTTGCCATTGGCTTGCATTTGGGCTTCGGCTTGTTGCCGCCATTGTTTACTCAAGGTGTAGTCGGGGAGGAATAAGATCCAAAGGGAATCGAGCCGTTCCCAAAGGGGCAGATAGGTGTGCAGGCGGGTGTTACAGGCGTGGGCAAAGGCTCGATCGCGATCGCTCTGAATGGGGTGGGGCGCGTGGGCAAAAATGGGGGAAGCGATGGGTTGCACGCCGACGAACCAACCTTCAAACAGGACGATGTCAATATCCTGGACGAGTTCTGGGGCAACGCGATCGCCCATGCCGTGATGATGGGATTTATCGAAGCGAGGAATGGCGATCGACTGGCCGGGTATTGGGTGGCGCAGTTGATCGAGCACCTGAATGCCCAATTCGACATCATGGGTGCCGGGGGGACCGCGCCAGACAAGATCCGGGTCGGTTTGCTGAAGTTGCAGGCGCTCGCGGTAGGGTTTGTAGAGATCGTCGAGCGACCAGCTCAGGAGTTTGTAACCCTGCGTTTCTAGAATCAGGGAGAGCATCTGACCGAGGGTGGTTTTGCCGGTGCCCTGGCCGCCGAGTAGACCCTGGATGAATGGGCGGGTCAGTTGTTGGCGCTGGTGGATCAGGTGTTGGGCGAGCGGGAGCCACAGTTGCCAGAGGGTGGGTAAGTAGCGATCGCGATCGCCCAACTGCCGATCGCACAGGTGGCAAAATTTTGGATACACTAGCCGCAGGATCTCTGCCCGTTGTTGCAGGTGCGCCGCGATCGTGGTAGGCGTTAATCCCCAGGCTGCCAGACGGTGCGGATCGACGGTTTCCAGCATCATCAGGTCAGATTGGCAGGAGGCGAGCGATCGCCCATCTAGTAAGGCTTTAAGTAAAGGGAGCAGGGAGTCTGAACTTTTAACCAAGGATTTACGCTGAATTGGGCTTGCATGCCTATAATGAGATGCCTTCGCGCCCTTGTGCAAATACACCTGCAGACGTATGACTTCTGAAGTTCCTGTTCCTATCCCTGCACCCGTCACGCCGGAATCGACCCCGGCTCCAGAGATCTCGTTAGAACCGGGAAATGGGGCCGAGCCGTTACCGGAACGGGATCAACAAGTCCGCTTGAAGAGTGAGGCGGGTAAATTGCTGCTGTTGTTGCCACCGGAGGGCGACCTGGACGCAGACAATCCAGCCAGCCACTTAACCTGGAGCGAAGTATCCCAACAAATTCGGCAGCGGTTACATTCAGGCGAGCGGTTGTGGCAATCAGAAACGACAGTGCATCTAATTGCCCGCGATCGCCTGTTGGATGGGCGGCAACTTCAGGAAATTGGAGATGCTTTGGGATCTGTGGAATTACGGCTGAAACGGGTTTATACCAGTCGGCGGCAGACGGCAGTGGCAGCGGCGACAGCGGGTTATTCAGTGGAGCAGCAATCATCGATCGCCCAAATTAATCAGCCACCGGAAGCGCCGCAAGCCCTGGCAGAACCCCTGTATTTACAAACCACGCTGCGATCGGGCGGCGATGTGCGGCATAACGGGACAGTTGTGATTCTGGGGGACTTGAATCCTGGGAGTTCGGTGGTGGCGGATGGCGACATTCTGGTGTGGGGGCGCTTACGGGGCATGGCGCACGCGGGCGCAAAAGGCAATGCCCGCTGTCTGATTATGGCGTTGCAGATGGACCCGACTCAGTTACGGATTGCCGATTTTGTGGCGCGTCCCCCTGAAACACCGCCCGCTGAGTATTATCCAGAAGTGGCCTATGTGACGGGTCAGGGTGCGATCCGGATTGCGCGGGCGATCGACTTTTACCGATCGCAAGCCAACGGCACTCGCGAGTAGTCCCGCCGCTTGCTTTCCCCCGGTTCTCCGACGGCAGCTACAGAAACGCGAAAAGGATGGAATAATAAAGCCTTAAACGCTTTAACAGTCTCAATTCGTATGAGTCTCAATTCGCATGAGTGATTTAGATCTTCAGCTGCGCGAGTGGATTACGGAAGCCTGTCGCTATCCCCCCGGTAGTCCGCAGCGGCAGCGGCAGCTCACGAAAGTGATTCGCGTGGTATCGGGCAAACTCTGGCGCGAAAGTGTAGCCTACTATCAGGATGCAGTGCAGCAAACCTGGGTGTATTTCTGCAAAAACATTTGTGGCGGGTACGACCCCAATTTGGGCACGGTTTCCACCTGGCTCAATGCCTACCTGAAACGGCGACTGCAAGACTTTTATATTGATACCCAAAAACGTCGCAGTCAGGAAGTCTCGACCTGGCAGGACAAGGGCGGCGAAGTGGTGGATGTGATTGCGGGGCTGGCAGATGAGCGGGGCGATGTGGAACCCATTTGGGAGAAGGTGCAAGCCTGGGCGCAGGCGGATGTGACGGGCGAACTGCGATCGCTCCATATTGAAGGGCATCCCGAGGTCAATTGTCAGGTGTTGATTCTGCGTCGCCTGCTGTCGGAAACCAGTTGGAAAGACCTGGCGGCGGAGTATGGCATCTCAATTCCCACCTTGAGCAGTTTTTACCGCCGCCAATGTGTGCCCCGGTTGCGTAATTTTGGCGAATCCGAGGGATATGTCACTAGCTAACAAGGATTCATCACCATGACCTACGGTACCTATGAGTTTGCTTTAACCCTCCCCATCACCCAAGCGGCGCGCCAAACCGCTGAGGCATTTGCCCAAGCGCAACCGACTCCCCATAAGGCGGAACAGGTGCGGCTCAATACTCTAGCGGTGCTGGTGACGCAGACCTATCTGCAACTGATGGAGATTCCTACCGATCTCACTGCTGGCGATAGTTGGGATGCCGTCATGCGCGTCTGTCTGGATGTGGCGGATCTGGAGTTACCCGGTGTGGGGCGGCTAGAATGTCGTCCCATCCGCCCCCACGCCGATCGCTGCCTGATTCCCGCTGAAACCTGGGAAGATCGGGTTGGGTACATCGTCGTTGAGGTGGATGAAGCGGCACAATCGGCGCAACTCCTCGGCTTTGTACCGACAGTGGAGGACGAAGAATTGTCGTTGAGCCAATTGCGATCGCCCGAAGACTTGCTGGATCACTTGTATACTTTGCGGCAGGCCGGAGTCGGGGTAGCAGGGGCGATCCGAGACCAAGCGCAGCAAACCCTAACCAATTTGAGCACCTGGTTCCAAACAACGGTGCAAGCGGGAGAACAGGCGATCGCGACGGGTTGGCAGACGGTGGAACAGGTGTTGGGTGGCGCAGAACTGCGTCCGGCTTATGCGTTTCGGCGGGCGGAAACGGTTGTCCGGCGCGCCCAACGAGTGCAACTGAGCCAGGTCGCCGTCGCGCTGGTGGTGGAGTTGCGACCTGTCGAAGGGCAAACGGAAATTCGGTTGCAAGTTCATCCCCTGCGCTCCCAACCGCAACTGCCTGTAAATTTACAGTTAGCCGTCCTGGATCAAACATCAGAAATCCTGGTGGATGCGACTGCCAACGGCATGGAAGACTTTCTAGAATTACAAATTGAGGGGGTTGCGGGCGAAGCCTTTCAGGTTCAAATCCAATTAGATGAAGATCAAATCACGCAGGCATTTGTGATTTAACCCGTCCGAGATAGGGACTGCATTGTGGATCAGTTAGTCGTCCTGAAAATGATTGAAGGCAGTTGCGATCGCGGCTTTACGGTGATGACGCAAATCGGTGTCGATGGCGATCGCGCCACGGTGGAAACGTTGGGCAAATTGCCGCCCTGCCCTGAACTGGTGCTGGCTTACCACCACTGGCAGGCCACCTACTGGCGACTCGACTCTCGCTATCGCATCAGTGCCAAGCGCCATCAGCCCAGCAATGTCTCCTTAGTCAGCGATTGCAACCAAGCGGCTCAAACTTTGCAAGCGCAGCTCAATGCCTGGTTGCTAGCAGACTCATTTCGCCCGATTCGCGAGAAGTGGTTAGAGCAACTGTCGCCCCAGGACAGAATTCGCTTTCTGGTGCAAACGGCAGATCCACAACTGCGGCAATTTCCCTGGCATCTGTTGGATGTCTTGGAACGCTACCCGCAAGCCGAGTTTGCCTTAAGCGCGTTCAATCCGGAGGCACCCCCGACCCCGCGATCGCCCACTGCGAATCCGATTCAGATTCTTTGCATCATTGGTCATAGCGCTGGGATTGATACCCAGGCAGATCAGACGTTGCTGGCGCAGTTACCCCAGGCGCAAATCACTACCCTGATCGAACCCGATCGCCAACAATTAACCGATGCTCTGTGGGGCGGCACCTGGGACATCCTCTTTTTTGCGGGGCACAGTGTCAGCCAGGGCGATCGCGAAAGTGGCAGCATTTTGCTCAATCAAACGGATAGCCTCACCCCAACGGAATTGAAATATGCCCTGCGTAAGTCGGTCGAGCGGGGTTTACAACTGGCGATGTTCAACTCCTGCGATGGGTTGGGATTGGCGCGGGAACTGGCGGATTTACACATTCCCCAGCTGATCGTGATGCGGGAACCCGTGCCCGACTTAGTGGCGCAAACATTTTTGCAATCTTTTTTAGCCGCTTATGCTGGGGGATTGCCCTTCTATTTAGCCGTCCGGGAGGCGCGGGAACGGCTGCAAGGCTTGGAAGACCGCTTCCCTTGTGCCACCTGGCTACCCGTCATTTGTCAACATCCCGCCGTGATGCCCCCCCGCTGGCAAGACTTGATCCAGCCTGTTGCCCCAGTGGTTACCCCCGGTTTGCCCAAGCGTTCCCGCCGCCGCACTTGGGCGATCGCCCTCCTGTGCAGTCTGGCAGCCACGGGCTTGGTGAGTGGGTTACGGGCAGGGGGACTCTTGCAACCGCTGGAATTCGCAGCCTTTGACCAGATGACCCGCTGGCGACCTGCCGAACCCCCT
>JAIXVO010000654.1 GCA_027482985.1 Cyanobacteriota bacterium | reverse complement strand
TGAGGCTCCCGGTGTCTAACCCAGACTCCCAAATCGAACTGCTCAGAGCCACCCTGAGCAAAATGGAAATTGCGCTCAGTACGGTTGAGGAATGTATTGTTTGGACGAACTCGCAGGGGCAGATTAAGTGGTGTAATGCTTCTTTTGAACGGTTACTGGGTCAACCTCGCTTATTGATTCTAGGCGCGCTGTTACTGGACAAATTACCGTTGCGCTCAGGCCAGCAAGGGGTGAATGTCCAGGCCCATCCTGTCCACATGGCGCTAACCCAAAAAAGTAGTGGGAAGCAAGATTACGAGTTTCAGAAATCCCAGCAGTCTTTAATTCTAGAAATTGCTTGGGCTTTTGTGGAGGTGAGCACGCCGCTGAGTGCTGATGATAGCTCTGCCAGTGCGGTCTTAGTGATCCGCAATGTGACCCAGCAGCGGCAGGCAGAGCGCCGACAACAAGAAGTCCGGGAATTATTAGAACAAGAAGTCGCGCAGCGGACGCAGGAGTTGAGTGAAGTCAATGCTCGGCTCCAGCGTGAAGCCGAACAGTTGCAACAGTTGCTCGGTGAGTTACAAAAAACTCAAGCCCACCTGATCCAAGCCGAAAAAATGTCCAGTTTAGGGCAATTAGTGGCAGGCATTGCCCACGAAATCAACAATCCAGTCAACTTTATTCATGGCAACCTGATGCATGTGGAAGACTACGCAGAGAGCCTGTTGCAGTTTGCCCAAATGTATCGCAAACACCACCCTAATGCAGTGCCGGAAGTGCTCTCAGAAGCTGAAAGCATCGATTTGGATTTTATCCAGGCAGATTTTCCGAACCTCCTCAAATCCATGCGAGTCGGGACTGAACGCATCCAGAATATTGTGCTTTCACTGCGCAACTTCTCACGCATGGATCAGGCGGACTTTAAGGTCGTCGACATTCACGACGGGATTGATAACACCTTAATGATTCTGCAACATCAGCTGAAGGCTTATCGTGAACGTCCTGCGATTGAGGTGGTGCGGCACTATGGCCAGTTGCCATTGATAGAATGTTATCCGGGGCAACTCAACCAGGTTTTTATGAATATTTTGGCCAATGCGATCGATGCCATTGAAGACCTCCGTGATCAACGGACACCTGATGAAAACCAACATCATGTTGCGCGGATTACAGTACGAACAGCGGTCATCGATCAATGGGTCAACATCGCGATCGCGGATAGTGGAGCTGGGATGTCTGAGATGGTTCGTCAAAAGATTTTTGATCCCTTCTTTACCACCAAACCGATTGGCAAAGGCACTGGCATGGGATTATCGATTAGTTATCAGATTGTTGTCGGCAAACACGGTGGCCGTCTGGAGTGTGTCTCTAACTTGGGAGCAGGGACGGAGTTTGTGATTCAGATCCCGGTCAAGCAAAGCGATCGCGCCTCTTGTAGCTTGAATTAAAGTCCTGATCCACGGTTTATGCGCGCAACGCCTACCAGCGCGATCGCCAGCGTGTAGACTGAGATGAGGTTTAGATTCAGTGGAAAAGGACCCCGGCAATGCGACTGCCTCCGATGTTATTGGTCACCCTGCGCGAAGATCCAGCAGAGGCGGAAATCCCCAGCCATAAGTTGTTGCTGCGTGCTGGGTACATTCGTCGCATTGCCAGTGGGGTGTATGCTTACCTACCGTTGATGTGGCGCGTGTTGCAGAAAGTGTCGCAAATTGTGCGGGAAGAAATGAATGCAGCCGGGGCGCAAGAATGTTTGCTACCGCAGTTGCAACCTGCCGAGTTATGGCAAGAATCGGGGCGCTGGGAGACCTACACCAAAGCGGAAGGTATCATGTTTGCGTTGATCGATCGCCAGCAACGGGAGATGGGCTTAGGGCCGACTCACGAAGAAGTAATCACGGCGATCGCGCGGGACATGATCCGCTCCTACCGCCAGTTACCCGTCAACCTCTACCAGATTCAGACCAAGTTCCGGGATGAAATTCGGCCTCGCTTTGGCTTAATGCGCGGGCGGGAATTCATCATGAAAGATGCCTATTCCTTTGATGCCGACGAAGCCGGGATGAAGCTGACTTATCAGAAGATGAATCAGGCGTATCACAATATTTTGCGCCGCTCTGGGTTGAAGTTTCGGGCTGTGGATGCGGATTCGGGGGCGATCGGCGGATCTGGCTCCCAGGAATTTATGGTGCTGGCGGAGGCGGGCGAAGACGAAATTCTCTACACCGCAGATGGGAAGTACGCGGCCAATGTGGAAAAGGCGGTTTCTTTGCCTGCGGATGCGGTGCCGTCGCCTTTCACGACTGCCGAAAAACGGGAAACACCGGGAACGGACACGATTGAGAAGATGTGTAAGTTCCTCCAGTGTTCGCCGACTTGCGTGGTGAAAAATGTGCTGTATCAGGCGGTGTATGACAACGGCATGATGGTACTGGTGCTGGTGAGTATTCGCGGCGACCAGGATGTGAATGAGGTGAAGTTACAGAATGAACTGGTGAAGTTGGCAGCGGATTATCGGGCGACGACGGTGATTGCCCTGACGGTGCCGGATGCCGCCGCCCAGGAGAAGTGGGCCGCGAAGCCATTGCCGCTGGGCTACATGGCTCCTGATCTAGCAGATAGCTATATCAAACCGCCCAAACCTGCTCCCGTGGAAGTTAAGGCGGCGGGTGGCGTGGTGCCGAAGTTCCTGCGGCTGGTGGATCAAACGGCTGTGGCTCTGCAGAATTTTGCAACGGGGTCAGATGAGGCTGGGTATCATGTCGTGGGTGCGAATTGGGGTCAAGAGTTCAAGTTGCCCGATCGCGTTGTAGATGTGCGCAAAGCAACGGTGGGCGATCGCGCACTGCATGACGCGAGCCAAACCTTGCAAACTGCCCGTGGCATCGAGATTGGACATATCTTTCAACTCGGGACGAAATACTCTCAAGCACTCGGTGCTACCTATACCAATGAACAAGGGGAAGATAGACCTTTAGTGATGGGTTGTTATGGGGTGGGAGTATCCCGACTCGCTCAATCCGCAGTCGAACAAGCACATGATAAGGATGGGATTATTTGGCCTGTTTCAATCGCCCCTTATCACGCGATTGTCGTTGTTCCGAATGTAGCCGATGCGGAACAAATGCAAGCGGCAGCACAACTCTACACGGAGTTGAATCAGGCGGGAGTGGAAACCTTACTGGACGATCGCAACGAACGGGCTGGGGTGAAGTTCAAAGATGCGGATCTGATTGGCATTCCCTATCGCATTGTCACGGGTAAATCCCTCAAAGATGGCAAAGTCGAAGTTGTTAACCGCGCCACCCGCGAAATGCAAGAACTGCCGCTGGTGTATGTCGTACCCACTTTGCAAGAGTGGATTGCGGCCGCGATCGCGGTTTAATCCAGTGAACGGATAGGGGCGATCGCGCAGTTCAGATCGGTTCTGCAACCGCCTCGTTGCACAAGACTACAGCGATTCATCGGTTGAGGCGCTCTAGTGTCATGTTCAGCCGTCACAGGAGACAATTTGAATATGTTTGATGATAATAGACTCAACGTGGCGCTGATGGCGATTGAGACCAATGCAACAGTATCTCCGGCTGGGCAAATTTCACCTTTTTGGGGCACCAGTTTATATCCATTGGTTTGCGATCGCTTTCATCGTGCTGATTCTGGTGATCTATTGGCAAAGTCCGACGATCGCCGCGATCGCGATCCTCGCTTTTTTCAGTGTGATTCTAATTCATGAAATAGGGCATGCCGCGATCGCCCATCGACTGGGGTATCGCGTTTTTTCCTTGAGAGTTTGTTTAGTTCACGGCGTTTGTGAGTATGAAGCACCCCATTACGAATGGGATCAAGTAAAAGTTGCCTGGGGTGGCATTTTGGCGCAAATCATGATGTCGCTGCTTGTTTTTACGCTGGCCTCTTTAGGTGCCAAGCAGATTGCTTACTTTGGTCCCATTCTATTTTTTCTGGGCTACTATAATTTGTTCATTATTCCCTTCAATCTCCTGCCCGTTTGGGGCTTGGATGGATACTATGCGTGGAGAATTCTGCCCCTCGCGTATCGACATATCAAAGCCCGATCAAACCTGGAGAAAACATTCAAGCGTGATCGCCGCTAATCTTTGGCGATCACGATCTTTTGCTTTTGATGCTGCAACAGTTTCATGAAAAAACCCATCACGCGATCGCTGGGGGTTTACTGTCAGTGTTACAAAGTTAGCTTCAGAACTCAATGCAATGCAGCCTCAAGTTGAGTTGAACGGGTGAATTCCGGCTCAAACTTTGACATCTGCGGATGTGCCTGCGATTGTGTCGTCATCCACTGCATCATCGGCATCGGCATCCGCGATCGCGTCTGCTTGAGCCACACTTTCCACCACCGACTTGGGTTCTTCGGCAGTCGTGGTGACTTCTGGAGTGGGATCAATATCCACTTTCGCCTGTTCTGGGTCGGCTGGGATTACATCCTCATCTTCGATCGCGCCAATGGTGGCCGCTTCTGCGGTGGACTTGGGTGTTTCCACGGGAATTGAAACAATTTCCGGTAGCGTATCAGGGGTTTCAGTCATGGCTTCGGTGTCAGGCATCGCTTCCTCCAGCGGGGGTGAGTTAATCGGGGGGGCAGACGGCATGGTTGGAGGGACAGGCGGAGCAGCGACGGCAGCACTGACAGAGGGCGTTGCGGAGTCGGGCAGCGGTGGGAGATCTTTTTGCGATCGCAGTTGGCGAATCGTGCCCCCATCCAGATGTTGCTTGTTCAACGTTTGCGATCGTTCAGCAATTTTTTGGCCTAACGCCATCCCGTATTGGTGAGCTGCATCCACAGTGGCAAAGGGGTGACCAGCCAGACTGCTAGCCCAATGGCTGAGTTCTTGATTGCCACTCCGAGTCGAAGAATTCAACCCACTGGCGGCAATCACTTTTTTCGCACCTTTCACAATTGCCTTTTCGAGAATGCGGCTGGGGATGAGGTGTGGCATCGGTTCAGATTCCTGAAGTTAGATCGTCCCTACCCTACCTTACGTTGCTGCTGATCCTGTGCTGTCTCTAACACATGCTTGAAGCTGCGCGTCAGCCGAATAGCTAGAATCATCTAGTGATTCGGTTGATTGGCAGTATAAATATAGTCTTGATTCAATTCAGACTATATTGGAATAAATTAATGCACTAAATTCAGCACATCTCGTACCACACTATAACCAGCCATATCCCAGAATAAATAGGCGACAAATCCAATCATGGCTAGGCGACCATTCCAAAGTTCCTGTTGCGGGTTCCAGCCAATCAACCAGGCATTTCGATCCACACCGTTGTATTCCTTCGCCGAAGTCGGGACTTCGGAAATTTTGTCATTGGGGTTATCCATGTTATCGACCTGCGATCGCATTGATTGTTGTTCATGCTATCGGAAGGACTGAATTTTTCTGTTCCCTCGGAAGGAGCAACTGATGCTCCTATCTCTTCTATCAAGAGAAATAGAATCAGGCGATCGCCAATTGCTGGGCAGCCACAAATTGCACAAAGTTAGACAGAATTTGCAAGCCTACTGTTGAAGATTTTTCGGGGTGGAATTGCACTGCCATCAAATTATCACGAGCGATCGCCACCGTCACCGTTTGACTGCCATGCGTCGTCGTTGCAGCTTGAACGGCAGCGTCACTGGGGGCAGCATAGTAAGAATGCACGAAGTACAACCAGGGTTCATCGGGCAAATTTCGCCAGAGAGGACAATGGGGTTGCGTCAGGGCGAGTTGATTCCAACCCATGTGGGGAATCGTGATGCCGGGTTCCGACTGGAAACGTTTCACGGTGCCTGGAATCATGCCCAATCCGGGTTCAGTCCCTTCTTCGCTGGCTTCAAACAAAATTTGCAGTCCTAAACAAATCCCCAAAAACGGCTTTCCACTGCCGATCGCGGCCTTAATTGGGTGTTCCAAATCTCGCGATCGCAGATGTTGCATCGCCGGATCAAACGATCCCACCCCCGGTAACACAATGGCATCTGCCGCCGCCAAGTCCGCCGCCGCATCGGTCACGACGGTTGTAGCGCCTGCGTTCTGCAAGCCCTTACAGGCAGAATGCAGGTTACCCATGTCGTAATCAATCACGGCGATCGTTGGCATGGTCGTTACCTCCTAGGGGAAATCTTTAGCATTGTAGTCTGAACCAGGGAAGCACAGTGCGATCGCGAGGTTACACCGGTGACAACCCAGCTCGAAATTGCCGGATTGCTTCCAGTCTGGAGGTCGCACCCAGCAACACACAACGGGTCAGCAAGTCCAGATTCAAAGTTGCCAGGGCGGGAATTTCACTCTGAGAAATTTGCTCATAGCCAGATGCGCGCAGATGATAAAGTGTAAATCTTCCATCTTGCCAGAACCACACCTCTGGTACGCCCAATGCTTGATAACGCCGCAGTTTCATCACTCCCCCACTGGTAAAAATCACCTCAATGACAAGATCAGGCGTGGGTTTAGAACTGCCAATACAGTAGGATTCGTCCGCTTCCGCCGCCACCAGTCCTGGTTTTTCTTGCGTCATCGAGCCAGTCGGTTCAAACTCAATGTTGTTCACTTCAAAGAAAATGCCCATGAGCAAAGCAATGATTCCTTTGACAACTTCGTGTTCACGTCCCGGCATCAGAATCTCAATCTCTCCATCGTAAAAGCCCAAACGCACTCCCGGCGAGTCTTCAAAACCCTGCTGAATCAGTTTGAACTGTTCCCAGGTGCGACCAGAGAGCAAAATCCGTTGATCAGGGGTGGGCGGTGCAGCAGTGATGGTCATAGGACAAATCGCAGGTGTTGATGTTCTCAATTTAGTACTCATCGGCAAATTGCGGATGCCGCCCCAAAAATCGCCCGTTATGCCGGATGATTCTTGTAGTCTCGCACGCGCGATCGCCACTCAATCTCAGCTTGCACTTCATCCTGTCGCGCGGTTTCGAGGAACTGATAGA
>JAIXVO010000670.1 GCA_027482985.1 Cyanobacteriota bacterium | reverse complement strand
TCAATATCTTCTCAGCCAGCGCCTGAGTTTAAGTCATCATCAGCTAATTGGTTAAGCGAATTGAAAACATCCCATAGACGCATCACCTGCCGCCGCATCTACTGTCTCAACGGGACGCACGACATAAGCTACATGCATCGGATAGCCCTGAGAATAGATCGCATCGACCCACTTCAGCGCTACTTCCCGATTGCGGTATGTACAAATCGCTTTTTCAAAGCCATTGGGGTAGCGAATACAAATTTGCCAATTCATTTTTATTCTCCGACTTACTAAACTAGGGCGCTGCCCATTTTAACTTCATCAACTTTTCATAGACATATCCTAGACATCTCTCTCCCGTTTTTACTCCGTATTCCCCATGATCTTTGAAATTACTGAGAAATGGCTTCCGTAGTTTTACAATCGTATAAATTGTGTCTCAAACTTCCTAGAAATCACGGAAACCTGTAATCATCCTGTTGATTAAAGAGTTAATAAACTTGCTACTAGCCTCAGGCACATCGAAGATCCCCAAGTAAGGTGGATGAAGTGATGGGTAAAGCTTGAGCAGGCTTCGTAGCTGTACTGATTGACTTCTTTTGATTTCGATATTGTGATTGTTTGAAGCTTGTTCTATACCGATCCCAAATGAATCATCAAGATAAGAGGCTGGATTCCTGGGTGGCTGGGATTTGTTTCGCACAAATGACTTAAATTTACTATGTAAAGTTTTACTTCAACTTCGGTTGATGAATGTGGACTTTTGATTTGAGTAACATTACTCAACCTGATTACCGCAAGAGCGGTTGGTATAGAGGACAGGCAGATTCAATCCAGCTAACTGAAGTCAGTGTTTCAGAGGAGATTCTTCGCATGGTGTTTGACTGTATTGTGGTTGGGGCAGGACCGGCAGGAGCAGCAGCAGCCTATCATCTGGCTCAACGGGGACGCTCTGTCCTATTGCTAGAAAAACATGCCCTCCCTCGCTACAAGCCTTGTGCGGGTGGTGTTTCTCCCGCGATCGCCCAGTGGTTCGACTTTGATTTCTCGCCCGCGATCGCCCAAAAAGTAGACAGCATTGGTTACACCTGGAAGCTGGAAGACCCCGTCAGCGCCAAACTCGACAATCTGGAGCCGATGTGGATGGTGCAGCGGGATGTGTTCGATCACTTCCTGGTGAAACAAGCCCAACAGCAGGGCGCGGAGTTGCGCGACAATACCGCCGTCACAGGAATTGAATTTAAGGGCGATCGCTGGTTGGTCAAAACCGTAGGCGAACCCGTCGAAGGACGCTACCTGATTGCTGCTGACGGTGCTGAGGGGCCAATGGCTAAATGGCTCGGCTTCAAAGACTCGAAAGTCCGTCCTGGTGCTGTCCTGGAAATTCCTATGCCGGGTCTGGATCAGCCGGATGCCAAATTTGAGTTTGGCCTGCTGAAAAACGGCTATCTTTCGACCTTCCCTAAGCAGCAAAGTTACTCGATCGCCGCTGCCACTTTCCGGGGTGGCGACGGCGATGACCTGCAAAAATCACTCCTGGACTATGCCGCCAAATCCGGCTTGAACGCGAGTGCTGGCAAAACCTACTCCCATGCGTTGCGCCTCTGGGATGGCAACCAGAAATTACACACCCAGAATGCCTTATTAGCAGGAGAAGCGGCGGCGATCGTTGATCCCCTCATTG
Source organism: Cyanobacteriota bacterium (assembly GCA_027482985.1). Classification (GTDB taxonomy): domain Bacteria; phylum Cyanobacteriota; class Cyanobacteriia; order Leptolyngbyales; family Leptolyngbyaceae; genus JSC-12. The sequence continues at coordinate 1,416 of JAIXVO010000670.1, read as the reverse complement.
CGGAAGGGGTACGTCCTTCGATCTTTACAGGGGTCAAAGCAGCGGCGGCGATCGACCAGGCTTTAGGCGGCAATGGTAATGCGCTGGAAGACTACACTCGCATCATCGCGGAAGAGTGGGGAGCCGACATGGTGTGGGCGCAACGCATCGCGGGAGCCTTTTACCGTTTCCCTGGGTTGGGCTACAAGCAGGGGATCAAACGCCCCGCCGCCACCCGCTATTTTGCCCAAATCCTGTGCGGTCAAATGAGCTACTCCGACATCGCCAGCACTGCGATGAAGCGGTTGTCTGGGGGGTTGATTCCAGGCATGGGGTGAGGAAAGGCAGAGGGCGGAGGGCAGAAGGCAGACGGGCGATCGCGCGTCTCTACGATTTTGTGGGGGGCACGGGCGATCGCGCGTCTTTACCCGATTCTCCAAGGAGACGTGCTAGCGGCGCGTCTCTACGATTTTGTGGGGGGCACGGGCGATCGTGTGTCTTTACCCGATTCTCTAGGGAGAGGTGCCAGCGGCGCGTCTCTACGATTTTGTGTGCGATCGCCCGTCTCTTCCCCCCATCTCCTGCCTCCTGACTCCTGACTCCTGACTCCTGACTTCTGCCTCCTGCCTCCTGCCATCTGCCTTCCCCTCCTACAATGTGAAGATAGACTTCATCTCTCACGGGTTCGTAACTGGCAGCGTTATGGCGTTTTCTTCGATTACTCGGGCATTAGGGCGATTACCTCTGACTACAGAATTGCTGGCGAAATTAGCGCAGCAACATTGCTTAAAACTGACGGGGGTGGCGCGATTACCAAAGGGGCTGGTGAGTTCAGCGTTGGCGCAGGCTCAGTCGCGGCCACTGCTGGTAATCACGACGACGCTGGAAGAGGCGGGACGCTGGACGGCGCAGTTAGAAGCCATGGGTTGGCAGACGGTGAGTTTTTATCCCACTTCGGAGTCGTCGCCCTACGAACCCTTTGATCCTGAATCCGAAATTACCTGGGGGCAAATGCAGGTGTTGGCGGATCTGTTGAAGGCAGGGGGCAGGGGGCAGGGGGCGGAAGGGATATCGGGAGAGGCGTCAGGCTTCGACGTGAGCGCTCAGCCGAACGGAGTCAGGAGTCAGGAGGCGGAGAGTAAAGCAGGGCAGGACTGGTCGTTTGCGGTCGTGGCGACGGAACGGGCACTACAACCCCATTTGCCAGCGGTGGAGGTGTTCCAGGATTACCACTTGACCTTGCATAAGGGGATGGAACTGAACCTGGGCAAGTTTGGGGAAGACTTGGCCAGGTTGGGGTATGAGCGGGTGGCGTTGGTGGAAACGGAGGGGCAATGGAGTCGGCGGGGGGATATTGTCGATGTGTTTCCGGTAGCATCGGAATTACCCGTGCGGCTGGAGTTGTTTGGTGATGAACTGGATCAGATTCGCGAGTTT
>JAIXVO010000065.1 GCA_027482985.1 Cyanobacteriota bacterium | reverse complement strand
TGCCCAGTTTGAGCAGTGGACGGGCAAAAAGGTGATGGAGATTGGTTGTGGGTTGGGCACAGCGATGATCAACTTTGCGCGGAATGGGGCGCAGGTGACGGCGATCGACCTGTCGGATAAATCCCTGGAACTGGCGAAGCAACGGGTGGAAGTGTACGACGTGAAGGATCGAGTGTCATTCTATGCCGGGAATGCCGAAGAACTCGATCAATTTGTGCCCGTTGAGCCTTACGACCTGGTGTACTCCTTCGGCGTGATCCACCATACGCCCCATCCCGAACGCGTGATCGACCAGATTCGCCAATATACGAAACCCGGCAGCACCGTGAAAATCATGGTGTATTACCGCTATTCCTGGAAAGTGCTGTGGATCTTGATGACCTACGGCAAGGGGCAATTTTGGAAAATCAATGAGCTGATTGCCTGCTATTCGGAAGCGCAAGAAGGTTGTCCAGTGACCTATGTTTATTCCAAACAAGAAGCCCGGGAACTGCTGAAGGGCTTTGAAATTGTGGACATGCAGCCTGATCACATTTTCCCTTACTACATTCCCGACTATAAACAGTACAAGTACACCCGTGAGTGGTACTTCCGCTGGATGCCGCAACCCCTGTTCCGCTGGTTGGAACAGAATTTTGGTTGGCATTTGTGCATTACCGCTAAAGTTCCGGGTGGTAATGCCCAATAATGCTCACCCTGTTTGCCATTCCGAAAGCGTTTACAGGGGATATCGGGCGCATCCAACGCAACGCCCTGACTAGTTGGCTGGCTCTAGACCCGCAACCCGAAGTGATTTTGTTGGGTGATGATGCGGGTACCGCCGAAGTGGCGCAGGAGTTTGGGGTGAAGCATGTGCCGGACATCCAGCGCAATGCCTACGGCACCCCCTTAATGAACTCGATGTTTGCGGCCGCACAAGCAGTCGGGCAAGGATCGCTCTTTGTCTATATCAATGCCGATATTGTGTTGTTGCAGGACTTTATCGACAGTGTGCAGCAGGTGCCTTTTCAGCGGTTTCTGTTGACGGGGCAACGGTGGAATGTTGATTTTGAAGGCGTGTTGCAACCGGGAGCCAACTGGACCGAGGCGTTGCGCGATCGCGTGGCGCAAGCTGGCAAACTCGCTGGCCCCCAGGCAACCGATTACTTTGTGTTCAGTCGTGACACGTTGACGGAGGTTCCCCCGTTTGCGATCGGGCGGCTCTGTTTTGACAACTGGATGCTCTATAAAGCACTGAGTCTAAACATGCCGTTAATTGATGCCACAGACTCAGTCACGGCGATTCATCAGAATCATGATTACAATCATCATCCCCAAGGTCGGGACTGGATTTTTTTAGGGCCAGAAGCCCAACAAAATCTGGCTTTGTTAGGGGGTGAACACTACACTTATTTCATGCTGGACTTAGCCAATTGGCAACTCACGCCTCAAGGTTTGCGTCGTCCGTCGTTCTCCTGGGAACGCTTAGATCGCCTGCTGGATATGCTGCCTCTGGCGCGTCCAGCGTGGCGACCGATCGCTCAGGTGGGTTTAGCACTCCTGCGATCGCCCCAGCAACTCCAGCGAGTTGCCTCTAAATTACGAGAGATTCCTGCTAGAATCATCTCCAGACTTGTAAAGGTTAAGTAAATCCATTACCCTGTTAAGATTTATTGCAGTTGAGGAGTGTGGCTACGTGACGGAAGTGCAATCGGTCTCCGTAGTAGGTTTGGGGAAATTGGGAGCGCCCATGGCAGCGTGTTTGGCAGAGAAGGGATTCTCAGTCATCGGTGTCGATCTTAACCAAACCTTTGTCAGTCAGATAAATGAAGGGAAGGCACCTGTCCAGGAACCCGGATTGGACGAAATGCTGGCGCGCAACCGCGATCGCCTTCGAGCCACGACAGATTATGCCGAGGCGATCGCTCAGTCGGAAGTCACGTTCATCATCGTGCCGACCCCCAGTGAGGCCGATGGTGGCTTTTCGCTGAAGTATGTTTTATCCTGCATTGAAGCGATTGGGGCGGCGTTGCGGAACAAAACCAGCTTCCATGTGGTCGTTGTCACCAGCACCGTCATGCCCGGTTCCACTGATCACGTGATTCGTCCGGCTCTGGAGCAGGCTTCTGGGAAGCAGTGTGGTGTAGACTTTGGTCTGTGCTACAGCCCTGAGTTTATTGCTTTGGGTAGTGTGATTCGCGATATGTTGTATCCGGATTTCACCTTAATTGGTGAGTCTGATCCAAAATCTGGCGCGATTTTAGAGCAAGTTTATCAACAGCTTTGCACCACAAAACCACCCGTTTCGCATATGAACTTGGTGAATGCAGAATTGGCCAAAATTTCGGTGAACACGTTTGTGACCACTAAAATTTCCTATGCCAATATGCTGAGTGAAATTTGTGATAATTTGCCGGGTGCCGATGTGGATGTAGTGACTGCGGCGATCGGGCAAGATTCTCGCATCGGCCAGAAGTATCTCAAGGGTGCGACGGGTTACGGTGGACCTTGTTTCCCCCGTGATAACGTGGCTTTTGGCTTTTTGGCGAACACGGTGGGGGTGAATCCCGCGATCGCTCAGGCCACCGATACGATTAACCGCCGACAGGCCGCACGGCTGGCGGAAAAAGTGCTCTCGAAAGTACCCGCTGGAGCCACTGTGGGGATTTTGGGGTTGTCCTATAAACCTGAAACCAACGTGATCGAAGAATCCCAGGGGGTCGCGCTGGCGAAAGAATTACTTGAACGGGGATTTACGGTGGTGCTGTATGACCCGCTGGCGTTGGACAATGTCCGCCAGTTGTTAGGCGATCAGCCCCAATATGCGGCCTCTGCCCAAGCCTGTGTGCAAGCGGCCACCGCAGTGGTGATCACCACTCCCAGTCCAGAGTTCAAAAAGCTTGAGCCGACTGATTTCGCTGCTACCAGTTCGTCTCAGCGCAAGCTGGTGGTGGATTGTTGGCGGGTGTTAGACCAAGAACCATTGGCTCAAGTCTGCGAATACACGGCGTTGGGCATTGGTCCCACCGCTTGACAACCCATCCATAACGAGTGAGGAGTGCCCAACATGATAGTAGTTTGCGGTGCAGGTGGTTTCATCGGTGGACACCTGGTTCAAGCCTTGATTCAACAAGGCGATCGCCCCGTCCGCGCAGTGGATGTGAAACCCCTGAATGAGTGGTACCAAGTGTCGCCAGAAGCTGACAATTTGGTGCTGGATTTGCAAGAAAAAGACGCTTGTTTGCAAGCTTTATATGGTGCCAGTGAAGTCTATAACCTGGCGGCGGATATGGGCGGCATGGGCTTTATTGAAAACAATAAAGGTCTGTGTATGTTGAGTGTGTTGATCAACACGCACCTGTTAATGGCGGCGCAAACCTACGGCGTGCAGCGGTTCTTCTTCTCGTCTTCCGCCTGTGTTTATCCGGCTTATCGGCAAACCACGCCCGATGTCGTCGCCCTCAAGGAATCCGATGCCTATCCCGCCATGCCCGAAGATGGCTATGGCTGGGAGAAGTTATTCAGTGAGCGGATGTGCCGTCACTATACGGAAGATTTCGGGCTGATCACCCGCGTCGCGCGTTACCACAACGTGTATGGTCCCCACGGTACTTACGAAGGCGGTCGGGAAAAGGCTCCGGCAGCGATTTGCCGCAAAGTGATCGAAGCCAAACTGTCGGGTCAGCATGAAATCGAAATTTGGGGCGACGGCAACCAAACCCGCAGCTTCATGTTTATCGATGATTGTGTCAAAGGCACCATGGGCATCATGGCGAGCGACATCACGGAACCCCTGAACCTGGGTAGCAATCAGTTGGTGACGATTAACCAGTTGGTGGATATTGTGGAAGCGATCGCGGGGGTCAAACTCAAGCGCAGCTACAATCTCTCAGCGCCCAAGGGTGTGAACGGACGGAACAGCGACAACACCTTGATCCAGGAATTGATGGGTTGGCAACCCAGCATTCGACTGGAGAAAGGCATGGAACTGACCTACCGCTGGATTTACGACCAGATGACCAAAAAGCAGGTCTTGGTAGGCAGTAAGGCATGAGTTCAGGCATTCCCACTGTTTCGGTGATCATGCCCTGCTACAACCAGGGTCAATATCTCGAAGCGGCAGTGGAAAGCCTCCTCGCCCAAACCTATACCGATTTTGAGACCATCATCATCAACGATGGCTCCACCGATGAAACCACCGTGCGGCTGTTGCAAACCTGGCAGCAGCCGCACTGTTTGGTGTTGCATACGCCCAATCAGGGACCCTCTGCCGCTCGTAACACGGGCATTCAACAGGCTCAAGGACAGTTCATTCTGCCCCTAGATGCAGACGATCGCATTGCCCCCACCTTTCTCGAAAAAACCGTACCCATTCTGGAAACGCAGCCAGAGGTCGGAATTGTCTATACCCAGGCGGACTTGTTTGGCGACCAAACCGGACGCTTTGATCTGCCGCCCTACCGCTTCCCCGACATTTTGCTGGGTAACATGATTTTCAATACCAGCCTCTATCGCAAAGCCGATTGGGAAAAAATCGGCGGCTATAACCCCAATATGGTGTGGGGCTGGGAAGACTACGATTTTTGGCTGGCGTTATTGGAACTGGGGCGAGAGGTCGTGCAACTTCCCGAAGTCTTGTACTTCCATCGGGAAGTCGCCCAATCTCGCAGCCAGCAAATTACCCAGGAACAATGGCTTCAGTGTCAGACGCAGATTTTCAAAAATCACACGGCGCTGTATCTGGATCATCTGGATGTCGTCTTTCGTCATCTGCAAGACCTGCGCCTGGATGTGCACCAAACCCATCAGCGCTTGCATCACACTGAATTACGCCTGAACGCGATCGCCCAAACCGTCGTCAACAGTCGCTTTTGGCGCTGGCGCAATCGCTGGCTCAAACTCCAACAACGACTGGGGCGATCGGTCGAATGGGGGGACGAGTTACTGCGTTAAGCGAAGTAGGCAACCGCTGTGATTAACACCTAAAGCCTCCACAGACAGGCTTGTGCCATTGCCACAGATCCTCTTATGCGGGGGGTGTGGGGGAGCTCGGCCCCCACGAAGCGGGGGCGCGGGGGGAAGCCCCCCGGTAGAGACTTGGGGTTGAGCAAAAAAATCTGTGTCCATGATCAAGGCTCGTGTCGCAAGGATAAACAACTGGGGAAGCGTAGGGAGATGTTGAGCAAGCTGATTAACAAAAGCAAAAAACTCTATCAAGCCTGGCGCGAACGAGGCACGCGAGGCTTTTTGCGATTTGTGCAACAACGGCTCACTGCGCGTTGGCGGCGGCGCGTCACCTATCCCCAGTGGGTGAAACAGCAGCAATGGACAGCCGCCGACATCCAGCAGGCGCAACAGCAGATCGCCAAGTGGTCATCCCGGCCCACCTTCTCCGTCATCCTGCCGGTTTACAACGTGGAAGCGGTCTGGCTAGAACGCGCGATCGCCTCTGTCATCAATCAGATTTATCCCCATTGGGAACTGTGTATTGCCGATGATGCCTCCCCTGCGCCCCATATTCGGGAAATTCTGACCCGCTATAGCCAACTGGACGATCGCATCAAAGTCGTCTTCCGCCCCGCAAACGGCAACATCGTCGCCGCCAGCAACTCGGCACTGGAGTTAGCCACTGGGGATTACATTGCGCTGCTCGATCACGATGATGAACTGGCGATCGCGGCCCTCTACGAAAACGCCAAACTGATCAACCAGCATCCCGATGCGGACATGATCTACAGCGACGAAGACAAGATCGATGTCAACGGCAATCGCTCCGATCCGTTCTTCAAACCCGACTGGTCCCCCGATTACTTTCACGCCTGTATGTATACCTGCCATCTGGGCGTGTACCGCGCCGAGCTGATTCGGGCGATCGGCGGCTTTCGTCCCGGCTGCGATGGGTCTCAAGACTATGATCTGGTGCTGCGGGTGGTCGAACAAACCCAACAGATTTACCACATCCCCAAAATTCTCTACCATTGGCGGATTATTCCCCAATCCGTCACTTCCGGGGAGGCAGCAAAACCCTGGGCTTACGAAGCGGCACAACGGGCACTCACGGACATGCTGGCTCGGAGTCCGTTTCCCGGCAGCGTCGAACCAGGGCCGAGAGCGGGATTTCATCGGATTCGGCGGGAAATTCAAAATTCCCCGAAAGTCAGCATCGTCATTCCCAGTGGGGGGGCAATGCTGGAAACGCCGACCGGACAGGTGTGTTTGGTGGCGCAATGTATTCGCAGTATTCGCGATCGCAGCTCTTACCGCAACTTCGAGATCGTGTTGGTGGATGGCTATGATCTGCCAGATGCCCTGTTGACCGCGATCGCCGGGGATGATCTGCATCTCGTCCGCTGTGCTGACCCCTTCAACTTTGCCCAACGGATCAATTTAGGGGCAAAAGCGGCGACGGGTGATGTCGTCCTGCTACTAAACGATGATGTAGAGGTGCAAACCCCCGACTGGTTAGAATCCATGCTGGAATTTGCCCAACAACCGGAAATTGGCGCAGTGGGAGCCAAACTGCTCTATCCCAATGGGCAAATTCAGCATGTGGGCGTGATGGTGCTGAGTGGCAACGCCGGCCACGCCTTTCATCAGGTCGATGGCGATCATCCCGGTTATTTTCTTTCTAACCTCGTGAATCGTAACTATCTGGCTGTCACTGCCGCCTGTTTGATGATGCGGCGATCGCTGTTTTGGGATTTGGGCGGCATGGATGAAACCTTTCCGCTCAACTACAACGACGTAGATCTCTGCCTGAAAGCGCATCAAGCAGGCTATCGCAATGTGGTAACGCCCTACGCCCAATTGACGCATTACGAATCTGCCAGCCGAGAGCCAGGATTACGCCCCCAAGAATGGGAACATCTCAATACCAAATGGCAAGCTTATTTCGCATCCCTTGAGTATTTTGACCCGTACTACAACCGCAACTTGTCGGCGCATAATGGCGTGATGTTTGAACTTTAGCGATTACGGATCAAATTTTCGCGCCAGTTCTAACCAGCGGTGATAACGTGGTGCTCACTCATGCCGTCAGCCGCCTCCAGCGGGCTGGGGTTGGGGTATCACCACTGTTATTTCTTGATCTGAGGAGATCTGAGGCGCGTGAATCTACGCCGAGGTCATGTTTGGTTGGCAATCATCAGTTTGAGTGGGGCGATCGCGGCACCCTTCGTGCCCCCCGTTCAGGCTGAGATCATGGCGCAGGTGCGTCCCACTGATCCGCAAGGCGGTCAACCCCCCTCTCGGGACCCTTTGCCTACGCCGGAAATTCAACCGCTGCCACCGCCGGATCAACTATTGCCGCCCACGCCGGGAACGCCGCCTGCCACCCCGCCCCCCAGTGATGCGCCCCAAACCATTCCGGTGACGGGATTTAATGTCGTCGGCAGTACGGTGTTTTCGGCGCAGCAGTTCAATGCCGCCATTACCCAGGCGATCGGAGATATGCCCCCAGCGGGACGGTTGCTCTCTTTGCATGAGTTGTTTCAAGTGCGGACAGCGATCACGGATCTGTATGTCAACCAGGGCTACATCACTTCGGGTGCCTTTATTCCGCCACAAAAGTTGACCGGGGGAGTGGTAGAAATTCGGGTGGTGGAAGGCAGTCTGGAGGACATTCGGATTACAGGTACTGACAAGCTGAAGCCGGGGTATGTGTCCAGTCGGTTGGCGCTGGCGACAAAAGCCCCCTTGAATCGCGATCGCCTGCTGGAAGCGCTCCAACTGTTGCAACTCAATCCCCTGATCGCCAGCATTTCAGCAGAATTGTCGGCAGGCGCGCAACCGGGTACCAGTTTGCTGGAAGTGCGCGTGACCGAAGCGAAATCCACTGCGGCCACCTTCACCCTCGATAACCAACGGGTGCCCAGCGTCGGCAGTATTCGGGGGCAAGCTCTAGGCTTAGAGCAAAATTTGTTGGGATTTGGGGATGCGATCAGTCTCGCCTTCACCCAAACGCAGGGCAGTACGGCGCTGGATTTTACTTACAACATTCCCGTCAGCCCGCGGAATACCACAGTCGGCTTCAATGCCGGATTGTCCATCAGCAAAGTGATTGAAGACCCCTTCAGCATTCTCGATATTGAATCTGGGTCTAATTATTTTGAAGTCACGGGTCGCCATCCCCTCATCCTCACCCCCACGCGAGAACTTGCCGTTGGGTTAGTGTTTGGGCGACGCAGCAGCAAAACCAGCCTCCTGGGAGACATTCCCTTCCCCAGTCCCGGTGCCGATCTGGATGGACAAACCACATCTTCGGTGGTGCGGTTTTTTCAAGAATATACCCAGCGCAGTAGCCAGGCAGTGTTCGCAGCGCGATCGCAATTTAACCTGGGCGTGGATGTCCTGAATGCCACCGTCAACCCCAGCCCCCCCGACACCAACTTTTTCGCCTGGCGCTTACAAACCCAATGGGTTCGGCTTCTGGCACCCGACACCTTGCTCTTGCTGCGCGGCGACTTACAACTGGCCGATCGCGTCCTGCTGCCGATCGAGCAGTTTGGTTTGGGGGGGGCGCTGACGGTGCGCGGCTATCGCCAAGATTTGCTCCTCACCGACAACGGGCTCTTCGGCTCGATCGAAGGCCGCATCCCGATTCTGCGCCTGCCCCAACAAAAAGCCCTGCTCCAAGCCGCTCCCTTTTTCGACTTCGGTCGCGGCTGGAACCTGGGGAACAATCCCGCTCCCGATCCCAGTTTTCTCACTGCCCTCGGCTTCGGCCTCCGCCTGCAAGTCAGCAACAATTTCACCGCGCGCATGGATTTCGGCTTTCCCCTTAGCAAAGTCGATAGCAACAAAAACACGTTGCAGGAGAAG
>JAIXVO010000308.1 GCA_027482985.1 Cyanobacteriota bacterium | reverse complement strand
CACCACCAAACCAATGGCCACGCTATAGCGCAGGAGCCAGGGACGGGCAGTTAATTCGCTGGCAAATATAAACATCTGCTAAACCTTTTTCACCTCACCGCGAACACTGAACCATTCCGAGCGGCATTGTGACGAGTTTGACTTGTTTGAGTCAAAGCGCCAGCCTCAATTCACTGCGAATAAATGCTTGCGCTTTTACCCAGCCGCCAAGTATTAGTTTGGACACAAATAAAAAATATTGAACGAGGGGAGGCATCTGGATAGGAACTCATCCCATGTCTACTGTGCATCATTGTCAGGTGCCTAACTTGCCTCACAGATGACTGTTTCCACCTGAGTCAAGCTGGAGCGGAGTCGCAATCATGATCGCTGCCAGCACATCGATTGGTGTGATTTGATGTGATTCAACTGATGTCATGAGCACTAGCACCATAACCTACTTTCTAAGGCTAAGTCACTCTATCCACCTACAGATTTAGGCCACCCCAGCGATTAGCAACAGGTGACCAGCGGCGGCTGAGCGTGACTGCCCCCAGACCCATCGGCCGATGCCCAGTCATGACGCTCGTGATGGTTACGGTTGTCAAGTGAAAAAACCTCAACCAGTCCCCCTCTTGGTAGCGAAAAATCAAAGCTTCATGCCTATACTGAGAAACAAATGCGTCATCGGACTGATGTATGGTCTCCAAGCGGGTTGTACGCTCACTACTTAAACGCCAGAAACAGCTGAACTCGTCACCGCCGCCCCCCGATCATCCCCTGCCAGCGATCACTGCGATCCCCAAACCGTCCCCACCCACTCCCCCCACAATTAGCGATCGCGCCTTTGCCACACTGTTTGAACTCGCCCTCGAAGCGATCGTCCTGCTGGATTTGCGGGGCTATTGTCTTGCGGCTAATCCAGCGGCTGGTGAACTATGCGGGAGACCGACGACGGACCTCATTGGACAACTGTGGGCTCAATTTGTGACCCCTACCGCACCTGCGGCATCCGCTTGGCAACTGGGGCAACAACCTGCGGCCGGGGCGTGGCGGTTACGGCGATCGGATGGCACCGAGCGAGAGGTCGTCTATCGCCTGAAGCTAGATTTTGAGCCAGCGTGTGCCCTGTTATTACTCCAGGATGTCACTGAGCGCCATCAACTCCAACACCAGATGGAATTGCATCAAAAATATCAAACTTTATTTGACATTCTGCCCATTGGCGTTTGCATTACCGATCAGCAGGGGCAAATTTTAGAAGCCAACCCAGCTTCCGAGCAAATTCTAGGCGTGCCGATCGCCGAGCAAACCAGTCGCACCTGTGATGCCGCGACCTGGCAAATTCTGCGTTCAGATGGCACTCCGATGCCACCAGACGAGTTCCCCAGTGTCAAAGCCTTGCAGGAAAATCGAGTGGTTGCTGGTCAAGAACAAGGCATCGTCCAGCCCGATGGCTCAATGCACTGGATTCGGGTGAGCGCGGCTCCCATTCCCCTGGCTCACTATGGTGTCGCGATCGCCTATATCGATATCACCAGCCAAAAGCAAACTGAATTAGCGCTCTCTGCCAGCAATGCTTACTATCAATCTCTGACCCAGGCGATACCCCTGGCACTGTTTCGGAAAGACTGCGAAGGGCGGCTCACTTTTCTGAATCAAGCGTGTCTCGACACTGTTGGTCAACCCTTGTCCGAGGTCTTGGGCAAAACGGTATATGACTTTTACCCGCCCGATCTGGCTGCGCAATATGATGCTGACGATCGCCTGGTATTAGCCACTGGCATCACATTGCGGCGGATTGAGGCTCATCAAATGCCGCATCAAGCCACTCGCCATTACGTGCAGGTTGTCAAAGCCCCCGTGCGGGATGCAGCTGGCACCATTATCGGAACTCAGGGGATTTTTTGGGATATTACCGATCGCATCACCCTCGAAACCGCACTGCGGGAAAGCGAAGCTACGAACCAGGCATTATTAGAAGCCATCCCCGATCTGCTGATCAAAATACATCGCGATGGCACCTATCTGCAAGTGCACAAAAGCTCTGGCGTGCATCTGATTAATGGCGACCTCATTCAAGTGGGCAATAACATTTGGGATATTTTGCCCGAATCGATGGTAGTGGAGCGAATGGGCTATGTTCAGCGGGCACTCGCCACGACCAGTTTGCAGGTGTATGAGTATGAATTCACGCTGGCTGGGGAGACGTTTTACGAAGAAGCCCGGATTGTGCCGTTGAGTCAGGATGAGGTGTTGTTGCTGGTGCGCGACATCACTCAACGTAAAGGGGCAGAACTGGCTTTGCGGCAGCGCGAGCAGGAGTTTCGCACCCTGGCAGAACATTCCCCCGATGGGATTTTGCGCTTTGATCGCCAATTTCGGTTTCTCTACGTTAATCCAGTCGTTGCCGCCCAAACGGGCATTGCCGCATCCGATTTTCTCGGCAAAACGTCAACCGAGCTGGGGTTTCCGGAGCCATTAGTGGCGATCTGGCAGGCGGCGATCGCCCGCGCCTGGGAGACGGGCACGAGGCAGGAAATGGAAACACAAGAGCTCCTGCAAACTGGGCTGAGAACCCTGGCCTCGCGGATTGTGCCGGAGTTGGGCGCAACTGGGGCGTGCGAGTCAGTGTTGATTGTGTCGCGCGATATTACAGCACTCAAACAAGCCCAGGATGAACTTTGGCACCAGAGCCAGCGGGAGCGATTATTTAGCACGATTACCCAACAACTCCGCCAATCCTTGGATCTGGCTCACGTGTTAAACACAGCAGTGGGGCAAATGCGATCGCTCCTGCAAGCTGACCGAGCCTTGATTTACTGCTGTCATCCGGCTCGCAGAGGTGAGCTGATTGCGGAATCGGTCGCGGTCCCTGAGCTCACAATCATGGGGAGGCGGGGGGAGGAGCCTGACTACATCCGTGAGTTAGTGACCCCTTACCAGGATGGTAAAATCCATCAAATTGAGGATGTCGCCACTGCTGCCAGTGAGCCGTGTCACCAAGCGCGTTTCACACACTGCCAAATGCGCGCTCAGCTGGTGGTGCCCATTACTGATGGCGAACTGCTATGGGGTTTATTCTGCGTTCACCATTGCGCCGAGCCCCATCGCTGGCAAGATTGGGAGGTTGATGCCTTACAACGGTTGGTCGATCAACTGGCGATCGCGATTCAGCAGTCAGAACTCTATGACCAGGTACGGCAACTGAACATCCGGTTAGAACAGCAGGTCCAGGCTCGGACTGCCGATCTGCAACAGTCCCTGGAGTTTGAACGGGTGCTCAAACGGATTACTGATCGCGTGCGCGATAGCCTGAACGAAACCGAAATTCTCGAAGCCGTGATTCAGGAACTGGCGGTAGGACTGGATTTAGAGTTTTGCGACACGGGTATTTACAACGCCGATCGCACGGTCTCCACTATCGTCCATGAATACATACGGGTGGCTCATCCGACGACGAAAGGCATGAGCTTTGCGATCGCGGATGCCACTAATGGGGATGTCTATCCGACCCTCTTTCGGGGTGAACCCATACACTTCTCAAACTGCCAGCCGTTTGCGCTCCGCCACACCCATGCTCATTTAACCGTGCTAGCCTGTCCCATTTGGGAAGGACAAGCAATTCTGGGTGACCTGTGGCTGTTTCGCCCAGCCTCAGCAGTGTTTACGGAGTTGGAAGGACGGCTGGTGCAACAGGTGGCCAACCAGTGCGCGATCGCCCTGCGGCAATCCCGCCTCTACCGAGCCGCGGAAAATCAGGTTGTGGAACTGGAACGGCTCAACCGCCTCAAAGATGACTTCCTCAGCACGGTGTCGCACGAACTGCGGACACCCATGTCAAGTATCAAAATGGCAACTGAACTCCTGGAAATCAATTTGATGCAACGGCAAATTCTGCCCCCTGATTTTGGAGCCATGCCGCTGCCCCAAACGGCACCTGCGATTGCACGGTACTTTCAAATTTTGAAAGAGGAAGGTCAGCGCGAGATTAATTTGATTAACGACCTCCTAGATCTGGCGCGGATCGATGCGCAGACAGAACCCCTATACCTGACACGGCTGGATCTCACAACCTGGATTCCGCACCAAATTGAAGCCTTTGTGACGCGCACCCAACAACAACAGCAGTCCCTCAGCTTGCGCCTGCCGCCCCGCCACCCGCCCTTCAGCACCGATGCCACGCACTTGCAGCGGATTCTCCATGAACTGCTTAACAATGCCTGCAAATATACGCCCGCTGGTGAAACCATTCGCATCGTCGTCCGGGCGATCGCCGCCCAAAATCTCCTGGAACTAAAAATCGCCAATTCTGGTGTTCACCTCTCACCGCTGGAATGCGATCGCATCTTTGATCGGTTCTATCGCATCCCCAATAATGACCCCTGGAAACACGGCGGCACTGGCTTAGGTTTGGCACTGGTGAAAAAACTGGTGGAATACTTGCAGGGCACCATTTGGGCGGAAAGTAAAGCCAACCACCTGCAATTTGTGATTCGCCTCCCCTTCCAGCCCCAAGTTGAGTCAGCGCCCCCCCTCTAATCGGGCTCAAGGCTCTTACCCACGGCCCACGGCTCACTGCTCACAGCCTTTCCCACCGTTTGAGCGATCGCTTGCCGCCAACCCGCCCGCAAACTGTCTCGCTGATCCACACTCATCTGCGGTTCAAAGGTTCGTTCCGCCTGCCAAAGTTGGGCAATTTCCGCCACGCTTTGCCAATAGCCCACAGCTAATCCCGCCAAATAAGCCGCTCCCAGCGCTGTGGTTTCGGTAACTCGCGGTCGCACCACAGGTACTCCTAACACGTCAGCCTGAAACTGCATCAACAAATCATTCCGGGCTGCGCCCCCATCCACCCGCAATTCCGCCAGATTGATCTGCGCATCCTGCCGCATTGCCGCCAGCACATCCGCCGTCTGGTAGGCCATGCTTTCTAAGGCAGCTCGCGCCACATGCGCCGCTGTAGAACCCCGCGACAGGCCCGTGATCGTGCCCCGCGCCGCACTATCCCAGTAGGGTGCCCCCAGTCCCACAAACGCCGGGACAAAGTACACCCCGCCCGCATCGGACACCTGTCCTGCTAACGCTTCGACCGCCTGACTGTGGTGAATGATGCCCAGCCCATCCCGTAACCATTGGACTACCGCCCCTGCCACGAAGACGCTACCTTCCAGGGCATAGTGCAATTGATGAGGCAAGCGCCAGGCGATCGTGGTCAGCAGTTGATGTTGGGACAGGATAGGGCGATCGCCCGTATTCAGCAGCAGGAAGCACCCCGTTCCATACGTATTTTTGGCCATCCCTGGTTGTAAACACGCCTGCCCAAAGGTCGCTGCCTGCTGGTCTCCCGCCAAACTCGCGATCGGGACTTGGGCTCCTAGTAAGCCTGCCGCAGTCTTCCCATAAACTTCAGAGGAACTACGCACGACGGGTAACAAACTGCGGGGAATGTCCAGCAGTTGCAGCAACTCCTCATCCCAATCTTGCGTATGAATGTTGTAGAGCATCGTGCGGCTGGCATTGGTGGCATCCGTCACATGCAAAGCGCCCTCCGTCAACTGCCACACTAACCAGCTATCGACCGTGCCAAAGGCCAGTTCTCCTCGTTCGGCGCGGGCTCTGGCACCCGGCACCTGATCCAGTAACCATTTGATTTTCGTGCCACTAAAGTAAGCATCAATCACTAATCCTGTTTTGGTCTGCCACAAAGTGCGATGTCCAGCGGCTTCCAACATTTGAGCCAAAGCCGCAGTGCGGCGATCCTGCCAGACGATCGCGTTGTAAATCGGTCGTCCCGTTGCACGCTCCCAAATGATCGTGGTTTCGCGTTGATTGGTAATCCCGATCGCGGCAATCTGCTTGGCCGTAATGCCCAACCGCGCCAACGCTTCACTTGCCACCCCCACCTGCGCCGACCAGATCTCATCGGCATCATGCTCAACCCAACCGGGCTGGGGGAAAATTGGGGTTAACTCTTTCTGCGCCACCGCACAAGGTCGCCCCTGCCGATCAAATGCGATCGCTCGAGCACTTGTCGTCCCCTGATCCAGCGCTAAGATATATTGCTCCATTCGCCCCTCCTCTATGCTCACCCAGCCTCTACTCTCAACGAAGCACATTTGCCCTCACCCAGAGTTTGCCATTGATTCGCGCGCTGAAACTAATTCATTTTCTCGTATCTGCTTTATTTCTGATTATGAATAAGTTGTAGGGTAATTTAAATAGACATTAAGTACAGTTAAAGGAGATCGGATTCTCCAACGAGAATGCTATTGTTGAAACAGATACAGCAAGAGCGAAGAAAAACTCTTCAAACCCCTAACTTTTGGATCTGTATCTCCTTCCAAAAGTCCCTGTTAATGCTAGTGAGAACAGAAGACGAGTTAGTTCAAGACTTTCTTCATCATGTTCTTTCACGTGACTCAAAGGTCACGTATTTAAGCCAGTTCTGACTGGTTGACTCTCATCAAGATCGACTGATTGTTTCACGAATCTATCAGGCTCTATAAAGGAGGGATACGAGACATTGTCTCCTCACTGAGCAGAAAACAGGTTGTTTCTTCGTCCACCTTAGTTAGTTGCTTCATTGAACTCTAATAATCTTGAAAAGTCTGGCATCATTCCGCCAGACTTTTTAGTTTTTAAAGCAACTTTTTTAAGTTTTAGCCGCTTGCGATCGCAATGAATCAGTGCATGAGTGGTGATCACTCAGAATCTGCTGAAGTTAAATTTTTATGGCATTCAAGCGCTGTTTTTCGGCAAGTCATTAAGCTTAGAAATAGCTGCAAAAGAGGCATATATGACTGCAATTTTTCCTCCATCCGCACCCCAACGCTCTGGATGGCAAACCGTCTTAGTTCTAGTCCTGGCCTTTTGGTTCAGTGGGAGTTTGTTGCTGGATGCGTTGGTCATGCCAACCCTCCACGCTGCTGGCATGATGACCGCACCTGGCTTTGCTGCGGCCGGATATTCCTTGTTTTGGTTATTTAACCGGATTGAACTCCTGTGTGCAGCGATCGCCCTCACCTGTGTCTTAGTTCTGCGCTATACTCGCCATCCCTGGCAGCGACCGGGACAACTGACAGTGCTGCTAGCGGTGCTGCTAGTGGCAATCGCCGCGATCGACACCTATGCATTAACGCCCTCTATGAGTGCATTAGGGTTGCAACTCAACTGGTTCACCACCCAGTCTACCCCGACTGCAATGAATGTCCTGCATCTCAGCTATTGGATTCTAGACCTAATTAAGCTAGGTACGGCGGCGCTCTTACTGTGGTTCTACAATCGCCATGCGAACCCCGTTAGCCAGGTTTGAAGCTGGTAGGATAGAGAAAGATAACAAATTTCTAACGTTTGTTACAGTTTTTCTTTTTCTGACCCTGCGTAACTTCTATGAGCCTCCCCTCTGCGGCCTTGCCGCCCTCTTTGGACAAAGTTGTGCAAAAATTTAAGCGCACGACTGATACCAAGAAAAAATATGAGCTTCTGCTCTGGTTTGCCAATCGTTTAGCGGCAATGCCAGAGGGCGATAAGACCACTGCCAATAAAGTGCCTGGTTGTGTTTCCCAGGTCTTTATTACTGCCGACTTGGGTGATGCCGGGGTGCAGTTTCAGGCCGACTCTGATTCACAATTGACAAAAGGCTTGGCAGCAGTGCTGGTAGAAGGATTGAGCGGTTTGCCGCCCACGGAAATTGTCAAACTTACTCCTGACTTTATCCAGGAAACTGGATTGGGGGTAAGTTTGACCCCGTCCCGCGCCAACGGGTTTTACAATATCTTCAACACGATGCAGAAGAAGGCTTTAGCGCTGCTAACTGCCACCACGTCAACTGAGACTTAGGATTCAGGCAATCATGATCACGACAACCGTGATGTTGTCTCGACCACCATGTTC
Source organism: Cyanobacteriota bacterium (assembly GCA_027482985.1). GTDB lineage: Bacteria > Cyanobacteriota > Cyanobacteriia > Leptolyngbyales > Leptolyngbyaceae > JSC-12. The sequence goes on along the minus strand of JAIXVO010000308.1, from coordinate 1,291 downwards.
TTTGGCGGCATCAATTAAAGATTCAGCGGCTTTTTCACACACCCGGATAGACTTGAGGTGAGAAGCAATCATTTGATCTGAAAGTTCTTCAGTCAAACCGTCGCTACAGAGCAAGAGGCGATCGCCCGATTGCACCTGAAAGGGTTGGATATCGATTTGCCGCAATTCTTCGCGCCCTAAACATTGGGCTAACACATGCCGCCAGGGATGATTGCGAGCTTGGTCGGGCGTAATTTCCCCCATTCGCATTGCCAGCGCGACCCAGGTATGGTCTTCGGTAATTTGTTCTAATTTGGCACCGCGTAATCGATACAGTCGCGAATCCCCAATATGAGCACACAGCAAGTCCTGATTACGAAACATGATTGTGACGGCCGTAGTGCCCATATCAGATCGCTCCGGATGGCGGCGCTGATCCTGCAAAATTGCTTGATTGGCCGCTAGAAAGGCTTGCTCCAAAATAATGCTGGAGGCTTCGGACGTATCCCAATGGGTATTCAAGTAAGCTTGAATTGTTTCTGTTGCTAAGCGACTGGCTTCCTGACCGCCTGCATGCCCGCCCATACCATCTGCCACGATGAAGAAGCGCCCTTTAGGGTCTAAGTAGTAATCATCTTGATTAACTGAGCGGAGGAGTCCAACATCAGTTAGCCCCGTGAACAGAGGTTTCATAGATTGAGGCAAGGTAGGCTCAGAACATAATTCGCAGATAGTAGATGGATTATGGCATACGATCTGCTCGATCAATCTTCATCATGAGACGAATTAACATCACGCCCGTCGCGAGCGCAGCTAGTCCGGAGAGAGCAGCCAGCCAGAAATAACCATTCACTACCAAAATCGTAGCCGACAATGTAAAGCTGCAAACCAATAAGGTGAAATTTGTGCCCATATTGACACCCGTCATCCGCCGCAAAATGCGATCGGTTTCGGTCGATCTCACCCGCACCCGAATGTCACCCCGCTCCAACTTATCCAGCGTGTCTTCAATCCGACGAGGTAAGCCAAAGGCAGTACTGCCGACCTGCGCTGCCTGCCGACTCAGTTCAGTTAAGAGGCTATTTGCTTCAGAGCCAGGATTGCCATTCGTCATAAGCTGCATTGCAAAAGGTTTTGCAACCTCCATAAAGTTGAATTCGGGATCTAATCCCTTACCGACCCCTTCTAACGTGGAGAAGGCTCGCATCACAAAGGTAAATGTTGCTGGAAAGCGAAACGGTTGCCCGTAAGCAATTTCATAGAGGTCATCACTAATATCGGTGACTGATTGCGCTTCAAAGGGCTTGTCCAT
>JAIXVO010000075.1 GCA_027482985.1 Cyanobacteriota bacterium | reverse complement strand
TCGAATTTCGGCGGTGATGCCACTGCCTTGATCGGCCACACTAATGCGGGCGCTTGCAGGGGTGGGAGCCGTCACGGTGAGCGTGACCTGGCGACGGGAGGGCGAAAATTTAATCGCGTTGGATAGTAAATTGTCAATAACGCGCCGCAATAGGGGCGCATCGACTGACAGCCTGGGGCTTTGGGGCGGCAACTGAGGACAGAGTTGCACACTTTTCTGTTCAGCGAGGGGTTCAAATCCTGCCAATGCCTCCAAGCAGAGGGCATTGAGATCAACTAGGGTGGGATTGACGGTGAGTTTGCCTGCTTCTAGTTTTGCCATCAGCAATAACGTATCAATCATGGCTTGCAGTTCTTTGCCCGCGATCGCAATTTGCTTAAACTTGGTGGCTTGCTTATCGGTCGGGAAATTGGGGCGTTGTAATAAATCGGCGGCAAGCGTGATGCTGGCAAGCGGATTACGCAAGTCATGCACCACCATATTCACCATGTCTTCCCGCAACCGCAGCAAACTTTGTAGAGCATCATACTGGTCTTTCAACCGCAACATGGACGTTAACCGCGCCCGCAACTCTAACCGATTTACAGGTTTACTAATAAAATCATCAGCCCCAATTGCTAAACAATGCGCCAAATCTTCGGAGGCAGTCAGTGCGGTCACAATGATCACGGGAATCGATTGCCATTGCGGATTTGACTTAAAGCGTTGGCAAAATTCGATGCCATTCATAATTGGCATCATCACATCTAATAAAATGACATCGGGTAAAAACGATTGCAACAGTTCAAATGCTTGCTTGCCATTAGAAACGTAGCTCAAGTTATAGCATTCAGTTTCCAAAAAAGCTTCAATGACATCAAAATTATCTGGCTCATCATCAATCACTAGAATCTCAGGGGAATGATTTGGCATAAGGAGGTAAATAAACTTGTTATTAAAAGCAGTGTTTTTATGACTGGTAGCGCCAGACGAGATCGCCAATGAACCAGTCTAGACAGTTGTGGCGAGCTGAAAATAGTCAATCTGACACTATTGGTCACCCAATCGCCTCAAGATCGCGCAGATGAATAGACAAATTAACGATGGCTCTATGAATGCTTCAACCCAAACGGCTATCTTTAGCAAAGATAGCTTCAGAATTATAACGACAAAACAAGAAGACTCATTATGAAGTTTTCCCCCAATATTATAGGTTCCAATAAATTTTACGGATTCAGAAAATAAACCTGATTGAAGCTACAAACAGTCCTTCAAAAAATAGGTGTAGCGCTGTAAAACAGGCTAAGACTGGGTGAGATTGCGATGCTCAAATCTGCCGCAGCGAGTTCTGAGTTGAGCATTGCGCCTGAACCAGCGACGGACGGGCAGGGGGATCAGCAGTTGCAGTCAGCGCGCGTTAAGCGCCGGATTAAACTCACCAGATGTTTCAGCTTAACGGGTTTGGTGCAATAGTCATTGGCGCCCGCGGCTAAACATTTCTCGCGATCTTCTGGCATTGCTAAAGCGGTCAGCGCCACAATGGGAATTTGCTCTAGCTGAGGATCGGCGCGAATCGATCGCATCGCTGCCAGCCCATCCATTTCTGGCATTTGAATGTCCATCAGGATTAAATCAGGATGGTGGGATTGGGCGATCGCGACAGCTTCCCGGCCATTCCGCGCCAGGATGAGGGGATAGCCACGTGCATCAAGGTAGCTGGCAATGGTCGTAATGTTTGCCTCATTATCTTCGGCTAACAAAATCAACGGCGAGGTCAAAGCCGATTGCTCGGTTTCAGGGGCAGCGGCGATCGGCGGCACTAGGGCGGGCACCACCGTGGCGGCGGCGATCAGCGGACAACTGGTATAAGGCAAGCACACTGTAAAACAACTACCTTCACCTGGGGTGCTGGTAACGTGAACCGTGCCCTGGTGCAAGTTCACCAAGCGTTGTACCAGGGCTAAGCCCAAACCCGTGCCAGCATACCGACGATTGAGGCTACTGTCAATCTGGGTAAACGGCTTAAATAGTTTTTGCAGATCGGCGGATGCAATCCCAATCCCCGTATCACTGACGGCAAAGTGGAGGACTGGCTGTTGGGGGTGAAACTCCGGGTGCACCCTTAACTGAATCTTGCCGCCATCCGGTGTAAATTTGACGGCATTCGTCAGCAGGTTGATCAAAACCTGGCGCAAACGCCGTTCATCCACCAAAATATCTGGCAGATGGGCGGGAATATTGTGTTCCAACTGGAGTCTTTTTTGCTGCGCTTGAGGTTTCACAAAGGCTAGGCTCGCCTGGCACAAGGCTTGAATTGAGGTGGGGGCGAATTGGAGATCGAGTTTGCCCGCTTCCGCTTTCGACACATCCAGAATGTCGTTGATCAGTTCCAGTAAATGACTGCCACTGCTAGCAATGGTGGCGATCGCCTCTTGTTGACTCAAGTTCACCGCTCCAAACACCTGCTCCTGTAACCCCTCTGCCATTCCTAAAATCGCATTCAGCGGGGTCCGTAATTCATGACTCATATTGGCCAAAAACTCATCTCGTAAACGAGTCGCCTGATGCAGTTCATGATTGGTGGCGACGAGGCGTTCATTCACTCGCCGCAGTTGTTCTTCCGCATTTTTTTGCTGCGTAATATTTCGACAAACACAAATGATTTCTCCGTTTTCTGTCAGCGTCAGCGACAGCCCCTGGATGAACGTACTCCC
>JAIXVO010000370.1 GCA_027482985.1 Cyanobacteriota bacterium | reverse complement strand
CTCGAAATTATCGATGCCTCTAATAGCTCTGTGTTGATTAGTCAAAACAGCACCAGCGTTAGAGATATCTTCATTCCGGATGGCAATACGGGCGGTGGGGCCAGCAATGATCTGGCTAACACGATCGTGGCATTTGAGACCCAAAACTACGCGGTGCGCGTGTTTAACGCTAACAACGTGCGCAAGATGAACGTGTTTAGTAAATCCTCTCAACAGCAGGTGGTGAATGGCCAACCCGCCACCCCAGAGCTGCCGGGCATGGCCCCCTACGAATGCTGGGTGAGCTACTTTGGGGGGCAAGGGTTTGGCGGATCCTCGGCCCGCTACTTTATCCGCGTAGCTGGCAATGGCAATGCCCTGCTGGAGGTCATTGATGGCAACGGCTCAGTGCTGTTGTCAGAGCCCCGAATCGCGTCTTCTCCACTGATTACCAATATTCCTGCCACCGATCGGCCCCAGTGCTTTGGCAGTGACGGTACCGTAGCCAACAACGCTGCCCTAGCTCCCTATATAGCGGCTGTGTTTGGCGGCCAGAACGAGGTGCAACAGTTGCAACAGCTGCTCAACTCCACCGCTGGCAACCGAGGGGTTGCTGGTCTGAGCTGTGTGGTCAACCCTCGCTTGGAGAGCGCCCGCCAGGGTGAGTTTATCAACGCTGGCGAGTGTAACGACTACAACGATGCCGCCGCCTTGGTGAACTTCTTGCGGGCCCGAGGGTTTAACTCTCGTTTGGTCTACCGCAACTTTAGATACCGCTAGAGGCTAGAAACCGGGTTTCTGCTGAGTTGGCTACCATGGTGCAAGCTCGAACTAGAAACCCGGTTTTTGACTCCCACAATTCAAACTAATTCCCAGAAAAAAGGAGAGACCAATTCGGTTTCTCCTTTTTTGTTAGGGAAGGCTGCTAAGGGGCCAAACGGGCTTTTTTGAGGCGGTTTTCTTCGTACCAGGCGGCGATCGCCGGTACCCAGGCGGCAAAGTGGGGCCAGATCGCCTCGCACATTTTTTGGGCCTCTAGCTGGGCGTCGGCCTTCCAGCGCAGGTCGAGCAGGTGCATGACCGATCGCACATTGGCCGACATCACCCAGTGCTGGCGAATGTCGAAGGGGATCAGCCCTCGGGCATGCTCTTCGGCAAAGCCCTGGTCGATGCGGGTCTTGTAGCGGCGACTGGCCTCTAGACACCAGTCGAGATCTTGCTGGCGAGCGTCGAGGCTGTACTCGTACTTCTTGCCCTGGCGATCGGTATAAAAGCCCAGGGGCCGCAGGTAGAATACTTCTTCCACATCGCGCTTGCCATCTACCACGTCGAGAATGCGCTGCCCGGTATAGCGAAATGAATTATGGACAACCAAACCATTGGCGACGAAGTTATGCCAGGGATCTTCAACTTCTAGGTCATAGGTCATCTGGAGTCCCAGATACTCTACCCTAATCACTTTCAACGCGTGGGCTCTGAGTTTACGACCCTTAGGTTTCGGTTTCGATTGCCAATTTTTTGGTTCAGTAATGGGCTGTAAACCCACCGCAAACTCAGCTTCAAGATGGTTGTGATGAATATATTCATGACAGCCCTTACAAAGGCTCACTAGATTGTCAAACTCATAGGCTAAGGATTCATCTGCAAAAACAGGCACCACATGATGAGCATGGAGATCGCCTCCTCGACAGCCACATCGTTGGCAAATGTAGTTAAACTTGGCATGAACCTGCGGAGCGATCTGTCGAGTCCAGGCTCCAATCAGGTCTCTCTGGTCTGACGTGCCTCCCTTCCAGAAGTTTGACTCAGAACCACGTTGGGTATAAAGAGTGGCATTTTCTCTGCGCTTTTCAAGATCGTGAGGGGTTAAGTTCAGCCGGTATCCAGAGTTCCCTTTATTCCAAGGGATAAATCCTGGTTGAAAGGGGGTGAGTCGTTTATTTAAAGCAAGACCATAGTGATAAACCCACTTTTTAATCGCTTCTACGGAGCATCCAGCGGCTTCGGCCATTTGGTCAGCATGTAAGCCCTGTTGTAATTGATCCTCTAGCCATTGTTTATCGTGGTATGCGGCATCAGGATCATGATTCCAAGGAGAGTGACCCTTCTGAAATTGAGTACTGCTCCGATTTAGCCGCAGTCCTAGACGATTTGCCCAGTCTCTGACAGCTGTCTCTGAGCATTCAGCTAAGTCAGCAATTTCTTTGGCCGATCGCCCTAATTCAATTTGGTGAACTAACCAGGATTTATCCCGGTATAGCCCTTTTCCGGCGGCTACAATACCATTCGCTAAAACGCTGCAATGCCGGGTGATGGACGCTACACCACCGTCTGGGGTTGTCTCTAGACCGACAGCCTCTCCCATGGTTTGCCAACCTTCAGTCGTCAGCAGTCGATGATTAGTCGTGCAGTCTAACGTTCTGCCATCTTCAAACGTCATTCGATACACGGGCTGAAGCCCGCTGCACATTACATCTCGAAGGTGACTGGTCTCAAACTGCCCAGTTTCCTCATTCAAAACACGCAGGCTCATAGCCTTAAGGCGTCGTTTACAATCCCGCCGATAGGGGCCGGGTGCTTCGCCATTGCGTCCTTTGACTTTTCGCTCGCGGATAGCCTTCTCACCGTTGATCCAAAGGTCGTACAGCTCGGCGATGGTGACTTTTCTGAGCATGCCTGAGGCTTTGACAAATGTCACTTCCGTATCCCCCGCCAGACACTGCACATCGAAGCTGACCCCCACCCGGTGGGTGCGAATCTGCTGCATGGTGCTGTGGGGAAACCAGCCCACGTTGAAGACAATCTGGGGATGCTCTAGGGGGCCATAGTGGCCGCGCCCGCCCTTCAGCAGACTAGTGACCAAGATGTCGCCGCAGCGCTCTTCGCTGGGCCACTGGTCGCGATCGTGCGCCACAAAGCCCTCGGCGTAGTCCTGGTGCATGGCGGCGTACATGGTCTGTTGAGGATTGGGGGTCTGGGAAATGACCTCAACCGTAAAGCGATCCATAACTCAGCGTCCCGTTTAGATTTCCAGGTATTCGACGTAGTCAACCGTGGCGCGACGACCCGGCTCGGCAATCGCTCCTAAAGCGGTTGCCTGGGTGGGTGGGTCGGGTAGAGGCTCTGAACGCTGGGGAAGAGACGGGGCTGGGTGCAGGAGCGTTAGCCCTTCGCGTAGGGCCG
>JAIXVO010000624.1 GCA_027482985.1 Cyanobacteriota bacterium | reverse complement strand
TCCTGCCGATCCGAGATGATTAAATGCCCCAAAGTGGAATGACTCAGCACCCGCTGGATGACCGCTTGCATGAACTCCGTGGAACCGGGAATGAGTTGATCCAAACCCTCCAGGCTAAAAATCCCGACATCGCCCTCATACCCCCCGCCGTCATACAAATAATCGATACTGACCTGTCCCGTGTTGCCGACGGTAAACCAACCGGAAGTGAATCCTGCGACTGACCCGAAATTGCCGATCGGCAGGCGGTTATCATCAAAGTCAATGGCATTCAGGCTGCTGCGATTACTGAGCGATGAAGTTACCACATCGCGCAAGGGATCAGCTGGCGTGACAGCCGTTGTGGCCTGGTTGAAGTCGAGCGGCGAGGAAAATTGAGACGAAAAATCGGCACCCGAATTGGTAGAGCTACCCGTCATAAAAGGACTCCGTAAAGAGGTGAACGTCAGTAAGGCGTGGGGTTAATGCTGTCTGTGTTAGCCAGTAATTGAGACTCTCGTCGGACTCTCGTCGCGATCGCCCTGGCTTTTACGCAATCTCGACAGGGAACTTCACGTTAATTTTTATACAAGTTCTGCGAAAACCAGGTATGGTGCAAGTTGGGTTTTAAATCTCTTAATAGATTTATGCTTTCCGACTGGGATTAATAAAGATTGGGTGTCTACTGGCGCAATTTATGAATTTTGAGGAAGCCTTATCGCAAATCCACGCGCTATCCCCGGAATTGTCCGTCTTGAAGCAGGAGATTTTTGCCGGGGCATGGCAGGGACTCACCTACGAACAAATTATTGAAACCACGCTGGAGCGGCGGGAAGATGGCTATGACCAGAGCTACATCAAAGCGCAAGGCGCTGAACTGTGTCGAGCGTTGTCTCAATTACTCAAAGTTCCGGTGCGCAAACGGAGTTTTGGAGAAGACATCCAGCGTGGGTTGCAACAACCTCACCTTCACCCTACCTCCACCTCACCTTTGACCCCACCTTCAAGCCCACCAGCAGTGCTTGATAGCCTCACCATTCGCTGGGTCGGGCGAGAAGAGCTGGTGGAATCCCTGGTACAGCGAGTAGCTGGCGATTGTCGAGTGTTGATGCTGGTGGGGTTAACAGGCATTGGCAAAACAGCATTGTCGGCGCGATTGCTGACCGATACGCGGTTGCAAACTCAATTTGGGGCGCAAAAAGCAGTACTGTGCGATCGCGAACTGCCCAACTTTGAACACCTCATGACCGCAATCTTCGGCTCCACGTCACCGCTCCACGCCACCGGACAAATTCCACCCGAACAACGGGTCACGCAGATCATGGCTCGCCTCAAAACCCAACCTTGCCTGCTGGTGCTGGATATGGTGGAGGAGTTATTAGCACCTGATAGTGAGGGTAGACCGCAATTTAGTGACCCCACCTTTGCCCACCTGCTGGAGCAAATCATTCGAGCCGATGCCATGCCCAGCCGGATCATTCTGACCTCGCAGGAACAACCGCCGCAGCCCTGGCAGGGTCGCTATCCCGAGCGATCGCACCGGCAACGGTTGGCGGGATTAACTGGAGCGGAGTCGCTGGAACTCATGCAGCAGTGGGGGGCAATTCCCGCTAACGCTGAAACAGAGGCGTTGTTACACCGGATCATTCGGGTGTATGAAGGACATCCACTGGCGCTCCAGGTGATTGCGGGCGAAATTGGCAGCGATCCTTACGCGGGTGATATTGCCGCGTACTGGTCAGAATATGGGCACGAAATTGAGCAGATTGAGCACCAGAAAGCCGACCCAGAACTGGCAGGACGGGGCGATCGCTGTCAGTTAGTCAGTTATCGTCCGGTGTTGCAAGAGATGGTGCGCGATCGCATTCAGCAAGTGTTTTTGCGCTTACAAACTGCCAATTTTTTAGCCTATCGATTGTTGGTGATGGCGGCTATTTATCGTCGTCCGGTGGAGCCAGCAGCCTGGTATCGCTTGCTGGATGATCTTCCCCAAGAGCAGGTACGGCAGGCGTTTGGTAATTTAGAACGACGGTATTTAATTGAACGAGAACGGTATCACTCCCGAATCTTGTATCGGCAACATAGTTTGATCCGCTGCATTGCCCTGCAACATTTAGCCCAGTTTGAAGAGATGGTGTTGCCCGGATGATGCCCCCTGCTCTGACCCTCGATCGCCTCACAGCCGCGACCATTCCCCAGTTACGCCTGGATGCCGCGGGACAACTGGTGTATGCGGGAGAAGTGCCCCTCAACACGCCGTCTCTCCGCCCCCTGCCGCTAGCCGCGATCGCCCATCTCAAAGCGGTCGTCTATTGGCTCCACGACTATCAACCCGATGGCACAACCAATCATCTGGAACAAGCCCGAGGCTACCTGGAAGCCTTTCACCATCTCTGTGAGCTTTCTGCCTGGAACCTCGCCTACTCACTGCTGCATGTGCCCATTCGCCCCCTTGCCACAACGCACCCACCCCTCCCGTTACACCAACAATTGGAAATTTGGGGCTACTATCAGGAACTCTCAGAGTCCCTGCGATCGCTCCTCGGTAACCTCGATCCCGACGCTGAATGCTTCTGCCTGATTCGCTTAGGGCGACTGTTGGGACTGCGAGGCTGCTTGGATCAAGGTGTTGCTTACGCCCAACAAGCGATCGAGCTGGCGACTCAACACCATAACCTGATCGCCAAAACTCAAGCCCACCTTGAACTGCTGGATCTTTACACCGACTCAGAACAATACAGCAGGAGTAGACAGCAGGGGGAAGTGGCGCTAGCTCTAGCTCAAGAGTTACAACATCTCCCCCTCCAAGCGCAGATATTCACCAAACTCGCTGCACAGATGGTTGCATTTCAGCCTGAGCATTCAGAATTACATAAAGCCTTGATTTATGCACACACTGGGTTAGATCTGGCCAAAGAATTGGGCGATCGCTCATTAGAGTGTGAGCTATTAGGTAATTTAGGTGGCATCTATTATCGACTTGGAAAAAGTACTAAAGCAATTCATTACTACCAACAGCAACTTGAGTTAGCGCGTGAAATCAATCATTTGCGCAAGCAGTGGGCAGCACTCACAAACTGGAGTACGGAGTGCTACCTAAAGAAGCAATTTACCCAAGCTAGACTACTGATAGAAGCAGCTTTTTCGATTGCACAACAAATGCAAGACATTTACTGCGAAACATTTATCTGGAGCAATTTGGTTGCCATTGGCATCGGTGTTGCAGACTGTCGTCACTTTAAACCTTACCTGTTGCAGTCATTAACTCGCGCTCACCAAACT
>JAIXVO010000177.1 GCA_027482985.1 Cyanobacteriota bacterium | reverse complement strand
GCATGACGCGCACTAACCCCAGCTGCGTCACCGCTATTTTGGGTTTAGCCCGTTGCTGGTTTCAACAAGGTGAGCGGGCAGCAGCAGTGACCGCACTGCAACGAGTTCCCGCCAGTTCTAGCTTCTACACGCGATCGCAGATCGAAGCGGCCCGCTTATTGGCGACTGGGCAAACCCCGATCCCACCCCAAGTCACCGATTTGCAGCAGGCGAGTGGGCTAATTCATGCACTGGGACTGACGTGATTACGACCAAGGGAGTCAAGCCCAATACCGCAGTGTTGCTGCTGGGGCAACCGCTGCGGGAAGTTGAGTTGCGGTTGGCACTAGAGCAAAACCTGCGCGCCCTGGCACAACTGGCTACTGGAGCAGAAAAAATGCGACTGGTGGATTAGGCGAATCGGGTGCGACCCAGAACGCTGTTTTGCATTTACCCTACCGATGGATCAGGAGGTTTACGATGAACACTCAATTTCAAGTCGAAGTCTTCCAGAATCCTTATCTGCCCCAGGGCGCAACAGCAGTCAATGCCATTATGACTGTGACGCTGACTGGCGACGGTGGCAGTGACATGGCCGCAACGGGCGATCGCCAACAGTTTGGCATCATCTGTGATGTGTCAGGCTCAATGACTGGCAACAAGATTGCCGCAGCTAAAGCCGCAATCGTTCGGCTCATTCAACTGCTACCCGAAGACAGCTTATTCTTTGTGGTGACTGGCTCCTCCCGTGCCAGTTTAGTCGTGCCTACGACGATCGCGAGTGAGCGGCACAAACAGCAAGCGATCGTGGCTGTCAACCGGATTTCGGTAGGGGGCGGCACCCTGATTTCCACCTGGCTCACAGCCGCCCTACAAGAATTTCAATCGATGCCAACAGCGCTGCGGCAGGCACTCCTGTTGACCGATGGCCTCAACGATGGGTCCGATGAGCAACCTCTGGCCACGATTTTGCAGCAGTGCGAAGGCGTATTTCAGTGCGACTGTCGGGGTGTGGGAACAAACTGGCACGTGTCCCAACTGCGGCAGATTGCTGACAAACTGCTGGGCACCACCGACATTGTGCCTGATGCCAGCGACCTAGAGGCTGACTTTCAGGCAATTCTACAAAAGGCCATGCAGAAAACCGTCAGTGCCGTTAACTTGCGGCTGTGGACTCCCCAGGGCGCAAAAGTGCAGTTTTGTAAGCAGGTCAGTCCGGCGATTCTCGATTTAACCGATCGCGCCAAACCAGTAAAGCCGCAAGTCATCGACTATCCAACGGGAGCCTGGAGCGTGCATGAGCCGCGCGACTACCATTTTTCATTGCAGTCCAGGCTGGCAGTGTGGGTGATGCAATGCTAGCTGGACGCGCCAGCTTGGTGTGCTGGGTGAATGGGGTGGAAACCAAAATTACCGAAGCCCGGATTCTGGCAACCTGGACAGACAATGAAGTCCTGTCGGCTCAGATTGATCGCCGGGTGGCGCACTATACCGGACAGGCAGAACTGGCGCAGACGCGCTTAAACGGTCTGGAAGTGGCAGTGATGGCAGATCTGCCGTTGCAGGCGAATGACGAATTGACCCTGGGACACTGGACAAAAATTCAAATTCGCAAACATTCAGCCCCATAACCCAAACTCAGATGATGGAGCGGTAGATGGCGATGCAAACAACACCAAAGCCAATTCGAAGTAAATCCTGCCCAAAAATCAACATCGAACAATGCCGCAGTTGATTAAAACTGGACTATACATCACCTGGGGCACCAGTTTATTACTCCTTGTGAGTACGATTGTGGGCATTCAAACTCAGCGCCATGGACTCAAATCTGTGACGCAAAGAGCGATCCCGAATGTGATTGTGGCACAGCGGCTTAAAACCGCCATGACCGATATTGATTCCATTGGGGCTAATCAACTTCTAGAAGAAGCATCCACCTGTAATCCCGCCGATCAGCAAGATTATCTGATCCGCCGGGGCGACCTGGCTGGGCGGATGGTGCTGGCGGCTCGTAATCTGTCCTTGGGAGCCGCCGAACAGCCGCCGCTGCAAATGCTGTTCCTGCACTTTAGCGACTACATTGCCTAGGCCGAGCGAGCCAAATTGGCGAAGGAGCGGGGCGATCGCGGGGCGATGTTGGCCGCTTATCGGCAGGCCAGTCAAATCCTGGATACACAACTGCTACCCGCAGCGGTTGCGTTTGCCCGCGTCAATGAAGTGGCATTAGAGCAGCGCTATCGAGAGGCTGAGCAGGCAGCACGCTACTGGCGGCCAGTCATTCTGAGATCTGGTTTGGGTCTCATTCTCACCTTACTCGTCCTGCAAGTGTTTCTGACTCGCCGCACGCGCCGCCTATTGAATCCGCTGCTGCTGCTGGCAACGGTGATCGCCAGTTTATTCGTAACTCACACCCTCTCTCTGATGTCCAGTGCGGAAACCCTGAGCGGGCTGAAAGAAGATGTCTATGAGCCGATTCGAATGATGCGCCTGGGAAGAGTACAACTCTATCAAGCAGATGGTGCTAAAAGCCGCTCCTTGCTCGATCGCGAACGCTCGGCTCAGCACCAGACAGCGTTTGACCAGCATCTTGCACAAATTCTCCAACTGCCCGACCCGACTGCCCTCAGTACCGTGATTCAAGCGTTCCAAACTGGTCAGGTGGTGTCGGGTAGCAGTGGCTACTTTGCCGAATCCCTCCGGCGGGCGACCTCGGCGGAAGAACAAGCAGTGTTGCTGAAGATGTTGCAAGATTACGATCGCTATCTCCAGATTGATCGCCAGATTCGTAATCTGACCCAGAGTGGCCAACTCAAAGCCGCGATCGCCCTCAGCACGGGACGCAATCCCGATCAATCCCAGTGGGACTTTGATCAACTACTCGCCCACAACGAGAAAGCCCGCGATCTCTATACCAATCGATTTGAGCAGGTGAGCAGCAGCACCATCCAATCACTGGATAGCTTTGAAGCAAAAGCCGCTGTCAGCGTTACGGCCATTGCCCTGCTGATTCTATTCGGTCTGCGGCTGCGACTGCGTGAAGATTTTTTGTAACCGGCGCGGGCTCCAGAACTTCACGCTTGCAGCCCCCTTGCCCTACCCTGTCCTCTACAGAACGGTGTAGCCATCAATCTCACACTCAGCTCAGTCACCCTATTTTTCGGTGAAGGCCCAAATGCCCTGCCAATCAGTGGGAATACCCTGTTGTCGCAGTTGGTGGAGGCGATGCAGATAGAGGGCCGCAGTCTTATCCGCCGGATTGATGGCTAACACTCGTTCAAAACAGGCTTTGGCGGTATCCAGATGGGCACGATCGCGGTAAGCTGCGATCCCCGCCGCAAAGTCCGGTTGCGTTTGCAATTTCAGTTCCCGCATCGGGTCGGGCACCGCCGCCAGTACTTCATAGACCGAGATCGGTTCCTGTCTGCCCTTGACGATCGCCCGATCCAAAAACCGCAGTTGATAGCGATCAGGATCGGACAATTGCTCCAGGGTTTGCTCCGAGATCAGCAGCGACACGCCGTAATACTTCGTCAGTCCTTCCAGGCGGGCGGAGAGGGTCACACACTCCGACAGCGCATCTCCCTGCATCCGATGTTCCTCCCCGACCATGCCCAGCATCATCGGCCCCACATGAATACCAATCCCGACTTCGATCGGCGATTGACTGATCCGCTGCCGTTCCTGGTTATACGCTGCCAATACCTGGAGTTGTCGCATCCCTCCCGCCAGCGCATCATCAGCTCCGTGGGGAAAAACCGCCATCACCCCATCGCCCAGGAACTTCACAATCAAGCCCCGATGTTGCCGGAGGGCAGGGCTGACGGTACCCAGATAGGCGTTGATAAATTCAAAGCTCTCCTGCGCGGTCATGCGTTCTGAGAGGGAGGTGAAAGCGCGAATATCCGAAAAGAGCACCGCCATGGTTTTGCTCACATGGTCGCCCAGCGCCACTTCGGTAATGCTCTGTTTACCGAGAAATTGCAGATATTCGTGGGGCACAAATCGCCCGTAGGATTTCACCAGGCGTTCCAGTTGCTCATTCGCCGCCGTCAGTTCCGCTTCCCGCGCCTGTACCGTCTGCACCATCTGGGTAAAGACCTTCGCCAGCGTGCCCAGTTCGTCATCTCGGTGTAGGACGGGAGTCAACAATTCCGGGGCAAACGCTTGTTGCTCCACCGCTGCTGCCGCCGCCGTCACCTTATTCACCTGCTGAATGTAATGGGATTGGCGCAAATTGTCTTCCCGCAGTTGCAGTTCTGCTTCCTGCCGTTTCAACAAGTTCATATACGCCTTGCTGTGATAGCGAATCCGCGCCACCAGTTCCACCGGATCGGGCAACTTCACCAGATAATCGTTCGCTCCCAGTTCAAATGCTTTCGCCTTTAGTTCCGGGTCTTCCTGGCTGGACAGGACGACCAGCGGCAGATCGCGGGTGGGGGCATCATTCGCCCGCAAAAACCGCACCAGCAACCACCCATTCATTTCCGGCATGACTAAATCTTGCAGGATCACGGTCGGCTGCACCGCCGTCGCCGCCTTGAGTGCCTG
>JAIXVO010000613.1 GCA_027482985.1 Cyanobacteriota bacterium | reverse complement strand
GGACGGCTGCGTCCCCCGAACCCCCTCCAGAGGGCAACGCTGGGGCTGCGCAGATAAACTCTAGTGGTGACGTGGTGGAGATTATCGCTAGTAATGAGCCAAGGTGATGTGGGTAGATCGCTCTGACTTACTCAGGAGTGTTCTAGCCAGTGCAAAATCTCGGTTTGCTGGGTCGCCAGCCCTTTGTAGGCGAGGGCGGCAGGGGACATCGATCGCACCGCGTTCCCCAATTGCGATCGCAACACCGGATCTCGTTTTAATGCCTGAACATCGCGAAAGGACGTGCGAATCGTAAACAGGAAGGCATTCACAGCGGGTAAACCCCAACAGACTTGGCGTTCAATGCGCAAGTACAGGCGGGGGTGAGCGGGATCAAAGGCGCGTCCTTGCCAATCTGCGATCGCGATGCCATCGGGTGGTTCCGGGTGATGATTCAGGCGGGTGTCGGTACTCACTCCCCAGGCAAACCGGACGGTGGGCGGACGGGTGATCAACATGTGGACGATCGCATCACTACGCTGATTCATGGCGGTCATGCCTGGGACTGGCGCATGGGCGATCGCGAAGGGTTGCCCAATTTTGGTTGCCGCTGCCCAATGGTTGGGAAAACATAAGTGAATCGCGCTGATCCAATGGCGATCGACTTCCCGACTCACGACTGCCAGATCTTCCTGGACTTGTAGGGCGAGAGCATCCAGCGAGTCCTGGTAGGGCGGCAAGGTGACTGGATCAGGGGAGTCCACCCGTTGCAACTGATAATCGGCAGTAAAATGTAGGGTTTCTTGGGTGAGTTGATTGTGCAGGGTGCAACCGTCCCCGTGGGGGGTCAGATGAAAGTGGTGGGGATGGTCTGTCACCAGACGGTGGATGATGAAGTGGGCGATCGCCTGGGCTACGTCGTCCCCATACTGGTGCGTTTGGTAATACTTGGGCAAAGCTTCTGCCCGCGCCTGTTGTTTCATCTGGCGGTAGTGGGCAACGCTATGATCAAGCTGAAACACCTGCTGATCCGCGTTACCATTGCCAAAATCAGTACCCCACCGAAACAAACCGGGTTTGACTTCATAGCGCCCATTTGCCAGGGGAAAATACTCGGCGGCAGCGGGGAGGCGGTCAACGGTTGGAGCCTGATCCAGCGATCGCGCCACAGGTTGTTCCATCATGCGCAAGATTCCGGCTACAGTTCATCTTGATCCTAATGGCACCGCTTATGGATTTGTTTGAACGGCATCGACAGGAAAAAACGGAAGCCGAAGCCCCCCTCGCCGCTCGGATGCGCCCCCGGACGCTGGATGAATTTGTCGGGCAGGCGGCGATCGTCGGTGAGGGACGTTTGTTGCGGCGAGCGATTCAGGCGGATCAACTCTCGTCCCTGATTTTCTATGGGCCCCCTGGAACTGGCAAAACCACCCTGGCGCGCATCATCGCGAATACGACAAAGGCGCACTTTATTGCGATCAATGCAGTGCTGGCGGGGGTGAAAGAAATTCGGGAAGCGATCGCCACGGCCCAAGAAAAACGCGGGATGTATGACCAGCGCACGATTTTGTTTGTGGATGAAGTGCATCGGTTCAACAAGGCGCAACAGGATGCCCTGCTGCCGTGGGTGGAGAATGGCACCGTGATTTTGATTGGAGCGACGACGGAAAATCCTTACTTTGAAGTGAACAAAGCCCTGGTTTCGCGATCGCGCCTGTTCCAACTCAAACCGCTGGATGCGGTAGGCTTACGGCAAATTGTGCAGCAAGCCCTGACTGACCCGATTCGCGGCTACGGCGATCGCCCCATCCAACTCGATGAGGATGCCCTCAACCATTGGGCGAATGTGGCGAATGGGGATGCCCGCGCCCTCCTGAATGCTGTGGAATTAGCGGTGGAAACCACACCTCGTAACGCTGAGGGGCAGATTCACCTGACGCTGGCGGTGGCGGAAGAGTCGATTCAGCGGCGGGCGGTGTTGTACGACAAAGAAGGGGATGCCCATTTCGATACGATCAGCGCCTTTATCAAAAGTGTGCGCGGCTCTGATCCGGATGCGGCGCTCTACTGGCTGGCGCGGATGGTCTATGCCGGGGAAGATCCGCGCTTCATCTTTCGGCGCTTATTGATTCTGGCGGGAGAAGATGTGGGGATGGCAGATCCGCAGGCGATCGTCGTGGTGAATGCTTGTGCGATGGCCTTCGATCGCGTTGGGTTGCCAGAAGGTCGGTATCCCCTGGCGCAAGCCACGTTGTATCTGGCGACTTGTCCCAAATCGAATAGTGTGATGGGCTTTTTTGATGCGCTGGCGGCTGTGGAACAAGAGCGGGAAGCGGAAGTGCCGTCGCCCCTGCGGGATGCCAACCGGGACAAAAAAGGGTTTGGTCATGGGGCGGGATATCTCTATCCCCATGCCTACCGCGATCATTGGGTGGAACAACAATATCTGCCCAGCGGGTTGCAGGGACAGGTGTTTTACCAACCGTCGCAGCAAGGCTATGAAGCCCACATCCAAACCCAGGTCGCACAACGTCGAGAAGCCCAAT
The DNA here is from genome assembly GCA_027482985.1 of Cyanobacteriota bacterium. GTDB lineage: Bacteria > Cyanobacteriota > Cyanobacteriia > Leptolyngbyales > Leptolyngbyaceae > JSC-12. The sequence continues at coordinate 11,823 of JAIXVO010000613.1, read as the reverse complement.
TAGCGGCAATGGTGGAAGGCACCAGTTGGGGTGGCCCGCTGGAAGCGCTCACCTTTGGCCCTGCCGATGCCGCCCAGGAGCGCTGGCTCCAACGCACCTTAAGCCAGGTAGGGGGGCAACTGGGGACAATCCGCGATCGCCTGTTTAGCCTCGCCACCCTGCAACGGCATCATCTGGTACTGGACTTCAACGCAGGCACCGGACTCCTCACCTGGGAAGCGGTGCGGCGAGTCCCAGAGGGTGGGGTGTATGCCTGCGTGTGGACAGCGACGGAAGCGATCGCTTTGACTGAACAAAGTCAAGCCCTTCCTGCCCTGTCCCGTCCAGTTGTGCTGCGATCGTCGCGGTTGCTCGAATTCCCGCAAGTCCTCGCAGACACAGGTCAGAATGTGCAGTTTGATTGGGCGATCGGGCGGCAAGTCTTAGCGGCTGAAACCACTCCAGAAACGACAATCCAGACCCTGGCGCAGATCTGGCAAACCCGCCATTTCGCCCCTACAACCGGCCTCCTGTTGGCCGAATCAATTCCCCGGCAGGCGCAACGGTTATACCGCCTGCTGCAACCGGAGTGGATTGGCTTGCCCCTCTACGACCGACTGGTCGCGGCAGAGGAAGCCATTTATGCCCATCCTCAGGAAGCCAGGTTGCAATGGGATGTGGCGGATCTGGAACACTGGTTCCAACTGGCGGGATTTGCGGTGACGGTGCAACTGGAGCGGGTACCCACGGAGTTATGGATCACGCCCGCTCTAATTGCCCGCTGGTTTACGGCAGGCTCGATGCCGTTCACCTATGCCGAGTACCTCAGCCAGTCCTTGCAGCCCGCCGAGATTGCCCTGATCCGCGATCGCTTTACCGAATCCTTGTGCCATCACCCCGTGCCGTGGCACAGCGCGATCGCGATCATCCAGGCGCGGTGGCCTACTCCAGCGTAGAGTTGCCCTCGTACGGGTCTTGCCACGCGAGGAGGGTGGCCAAGACAGCAGTCGTGAAGGGATGTTCGATGCAGTAGTGGGCTACTCCTCGCAGTGAAAACCGTAGGGTGGAGCGAGATACCACCGGATAGGCCAAATCAATTTTAAACATGAAGCAACTCCTACAAGCGTTTGAAATTCTCTGGGTGAATGCACCGGAAGCTCATGGCATGTAGCACCCTCAAGCACGCCTTCAGGAACTCCTTACAGCAGCGAATTCATTCTTCACAGCGCGATCGCCGAGGCTGGAATGAAGGCTGGTAGATTTACGTAACCTCACCATAGCATCCGCATTCCTGCGGTTATTCAGCTTTAAGGGAAAAACATGGAGCGACCCGCTCTTTGAACCCCCAATGAGGTTTTGACCAAAATTAGAAAAAGTGTACGGATGGTTCCAGTTCAGTAGGGCAGCAGGCAGAGGTAAACCCTCAATGATTCAGCGCTTTGCCCAGACAACAATCAATCGTGGGGTGATTGCCGCCGTAATGGTCTCATTCCAGCATGAAATGGTAGACCGCAGGCAAGTGCGATCGCGGCAAATGAAATCAGGGCGAATGACCATTCGCCCCTACTACGTCAATCTCACTAGTCCGGATGCAGGACTTTCGCGACGGTTTGCACGTCCTTATCGCCACGTCCAGAACAATTAATTACGATCCGGGGATGACCAGAGAGTTGCGGACAGAGGGTTTCCAGATAGGCGATCGCGTGAGCCGTTTCCAGCGCTGGAATAATCCCTTCCAATTGTGATAACCGTTGGAATGCAGCCAACGCATCGGCATCGGTGACCCCGTAATACTCAGCCCGTCCCAGGTCTTTCAAGTAACTATGTTCAGGTCCGACACCGGGATAATCTAACCCAGCACTAATGGAATGAGGTTCAATCACCTGCCCATCTTCGTCCTGCAAGAGATAGCTCATTGCTCCATGCAACACGCCGACTCGTCCCGCCGTTAAGGTGGCGGCATGTTGTCCACTGGGTACGCCATGTCCTGCCGCTTCCACGCCAATCAGACGGACGGACGGTTCGTGGACAAATTCATGAAACAATCCCATCGCGTTGGAACCGCCACCCACACAGGCTAGAAGAATATCGGGTAAGCCGCCCCATTTTTCCTGACATTGCGATCGCGTTTCCTGCCCAATCACCGCATGAAAATCGCGCACCAGCATGGGGTAAGGATGGGGACCCGCCACCGATCCCAAAATGTAATGGGTCGTTTCCACATTCGTCACCCAATCCCGAATTGCTTCGGAAGTGGCATCCTTCAAGGTGCCCGTCCCCGATGACACGGGGGAAACTTCCGCGCCCATGAGCCGCATCCGAAACACATTCAGAGCTTGCCGCTCCATGTCATGCACGCCCATGTAAATCACGCACTTCAGCCCAAACCGCGCACAGACCGTTGCCGTCGCCACGCCATGCTGTCCGGCACCCGTTTCGGCAATAATCCGCTGTTTGCCCATCCGCTTCGCCAGTAGCACTTGCGCCAAGGCATTGTTAATCTTGTGCGCCCCCGTGTGGTTGAGGTCTTCCCGCTTCAAGTAAATCTGCGCCCCACTGCCATCCGGACGGGCATAGTGCGTCGTCAACCGTTCCGCAAAGTAGAGCGGGCTGGGTCGGCCCACATAATCTTTCAAGAGGCCATTCAGTTCTTGCTGAAACTCCGGGTCGGCTTTGTATTGGTAGAAGGCTGCTTCCAGTTCGGTGAGCGCTGGCATCAGGGTTTCGGGCACATACTTGCCGCCAAACTGACCAAAGCGACCTTGCGCATCGGGACGGGGAGTAGTGGGATTGAATTGAGCGCTGGTGCGGATAGGAGTCGTAGTCACAGGGCAGCTTGGGAATTTACAGGACAAGCTTCATTATAGGGAAAGCGTTGGTGTCACGCACTCCGATCCAGGGTGCAAAGATCCAGAAGCCAACCCGCGATCGCCCAGAAGCTTAAGTCTTTCCGGGTCAATGGTGGCTCCGAAAATCATCGCTCCTATGATTTTTGAGAATTGGTTTCTCTCCATTTGAGGCAGGCAGGATGCAACGCATTGTCGAAATATTGCCCAACAAAACCGCCCTCGTTGATCGCGCCCAGGAGTTGATTTTGGCGCAAATCACGAGCGCGATCGCGGCGCGGGGGCAGTTCACGATCGCCCTCTCTGGCGGCAGTACCCCCAAACCGTTGTACGAAAGTTTGGCGCAACAGACTTTACCCTGGGACAACATCCACATTTTTTGGGGCGATGAACGCTACGTGCCCCCGGATCATCCCGACAGTAACGAAGGCATGACCCGCCAAGTCTGGCTCAACCATATCCCCATCCCCCCCGCCAATATTCATCCCATGCCCACCGGAGCGGGTGATCCCGCGATCGATGCCGCCCGCTACGAAACCGAGTTGCAAACCTTCTTCCACACCCCACCCGGCACCTTCCCCGCCCTGGATGTGATGTTACAAGGCATGGGCGACGACGGGCACACCGCCTCCCTATTTCCCCACACGGCGGCATTGAAGGTGCGCGATCGCCTCGTCACCGTCGGTCAAAAAGACGATCAACCCCGCCTCACCTTCACTGCTCCTTTCATCAACCAGGCGCGTACCGTCATCTTCCTGGTGGCTGGCGAAAACAAACAAACCGCCCTCGCTCATGTCTTTGTCGCGATCGACGACGATGACCAATATCCTTCCCGCCTAATTCAGCCCCAAGGCAACTGCTGGTGGCTCCTCGATCAGCCTGCGGCGAAGGGGTTGCCGGGGGGGTAGGGAGGGAGTCAGGAGGCACAGGCTTCGACGTGAGCGCTCAGCCGAACGTCGTCAGGCAGGGATGACAGCCCTGGTTAGGTGAAGGCGGTTCATTTGGTGCGTGAAGTATATGAATGCCTAAATTTTCCTTCAGCCTTTTTCTTCTTCTAACTGCACTGGCTGAGCGATCGCGCCGCAACCCAACTCCTGACCCCCGACTCCTGACTCCTTCTCCCTCCCCTATTCCGAAAATCCGCACATCACGCTACTCTACAGAAAATAAATTGCCTACGAGGTTGTCCAGCATGGTTGCCATTTCTGCGCTGCCCTACGAGTACGAGCTACCAGCATCGAGTCATGTGGCCTTGGTTGTGATTGATATGCAACGGGATTTTATGGAATTGGGGGGCTTTGGGGATGCGCTTGGCAATGATGTGGGGCGGTTACAGGCGATCGTGCCGACGCTGCAACAATTGATGGCGGGCTTTCGGGAATTGGGACTGCCGATTATTCACACGCTGGAATGCCATTTGCCCGATCTGTCCGATTGTCCCCCCGCGAAATTGAAGCGAGGTAAGGGCGCGATGACGATCGGCGATCAGGGGCCGATGGGTCGAATTTTAGTCAAAGGGGAAGCCGGGAATGGGATTATTCCTGAATTAGCACCGCTACCGGGTGAGTTTGTGATTCATAAACCGGGGAAAGGGGCGTTTTACGCGACGGAAATGGCTACCATTTTGCAGGAACATAACATCACCCATTTGTTGATTACGGGCGTGACGACTGAGGTGTGTGTGCAAACGACGATGCGGGAGGCCAACGATCGCGGCTACGAATGCCTGATGGTGGAAGACTGCACCGAAAGCTACTTCCCTGAGTTCAAAGCGTCTACCCTGGAAATGGTGCGGGCGCAGGGTGGGATTGTCGGCTGGACTGCCACTGCGGCTCAGTGTTTAGAAGGCTTGCGGGCGTGGAAAGGTGCGGCGTTAGTGAGTTAAGCCAGCCAATTCGCGATCGCCCGTGGGGTAGCCATAAAGTTGCGGCACAAACAGTTTGTTCTCGTAGCTCCAGGCAATCCCTGCCGGGTCGAGATCGCGGCTCCACTCGCTAAAGTTGGCGCGATATTTAAACTTGCTCAGGGTGCTGGCACTCACCCCTAAGCGGCGCGCCAGCTTCACCCCGGTTAACGGCTGGCTGGTGTCAATTTCGCCCATCCATTCCAGATACGAATCCCACAGCACCAGGACGATCGCGAAGGCGAGCAGGGCGACCAGTTCGGGACGCTGGAGGAAGGCATAGAGGGAGGGTTCCCAGGTGTCGCTGGCGGGTTCTGGAGCGGGCGATCGCTCGGCTGTTGTGAGATCGAGGGGGGCGGCGGGAGTCAGGTCAGCAGACGGAGCATCGGTCATGGTAGTAAGGGGGGTGGGAGAGTCCAGTTCTATTGTCTGACTCCATTGCACCTCAGGATCGTCCGTTTGGCGCGCATTAATTTCGATCACGGTAATCCCTTGGATATCCAGATCCCGCAGAATGTCGAGGACGAGCTGTACCAGACGGGCTTGGGGAATGGCATAGCTGACATCAATCAACACCGATAGGTAATTTCCCAGCCGAATGGCGCTGGCACTGGTATTCCAGCGTTGGGATAGGTGATAGGTCAAAATCACCGCGATCGCCCCTGGATCGCCCTGCCGTGCCAGCTCCAACGTATTTTGGGTTGCCTTGTCCATGCTGAATTAATCCCCGCCTTTGGTCGCCGATCTACTACCATTACCCGTATGTTAGAGGCATTATAAGAGGGTTACTTCGCTTGTGGACAATCGCATGGACAGTGAGGATCTGGCAAAGTATATCGAAGCCACCGATGGCATCGCCAAACCCTGGTTGTTGGCGCAATTGCGGCTCTTGAAGTTGCGGGAAAATCGGGCGCAGATGACAGTTGAGGAGTATGAAGCGGCGATCGCTAGCGTTCATCAAGACACGATGAATTTGGGCGAATGGTGGGTTGGTCGCGAAGATGAGGTGTTCGGTTGAAGATGCCCAGACGCAAGCCGCTACCCCCTGAAATTGATGTCACCGACCCCCAGTATTACTTCAACCGGGAACTGAGCTGGCTGGAATTCAATAACCGGGTGTTAAACGAAGCTTTTGACCCGCGCACGCCGCTGCTGGAACGGCTCAAGTTCCTCGCCATCTTTACGTCCAACCTGGATGAATATTTCATGGTGCGGGTGGCCGCCCTGAAGCAACAGGTGGAAGCTCAGGTGACAAAACGCTCTGCCGATGGCCGCATGGCACAGGAGCAATTAGATTTGATCAGCCAGCGCCTCCGTCCGCTCGTGGTCAAACATCATCAACATTTTGACCAGGCGTTACGCCCCCAATTGGCGGCTCACGGGGTTTACCTGCTGGATTACATGGATCTCAACCAGGAACAGCGCCGCTACTTTCACCAATATTTTGAAGAACAAATCTTTCCCGTCCTGACCCCGCTGGCGATCGACCCCAGCCACCCCTTCCCTTACATTTCCAACCTCAGCCTGAATCTGGCTGTCGTGATTCGCGATGAGGAAGACGGGGAGGACTTATTTGCGCGGGTGAAGGTGCCCAGTAGCCTGCCCCGCTTCTTGCAACTGCCGGAGCATTTACAACGCCAGGAGAAAGGCGTGAATCCCGTGTGGACGGGCGTACCGCTGGAACAGGTGATTGCTCATAACCTCGCGGCGCTGTTTCCCGGCTTGAACATTCAGGAGTACCACCCCTTCCGCGTGACGCGCGACAATGACCTGACGGTGGAAGAGGATGAAGCCGAAGATCTGTTACTGGCGATCGAGCAAGAGTTACGCAAACGTCGGGTGGGTGGCTCAATCGTCCGGTTGGAAGTGCATGCCTCGATGCCCGAAAACCTGCGGGCGATGCTCCTGGAAGAAATGGATCTGACCGAGGGTGATGTCTATGAGGCGACGGGACTCCTCTGCCTGCGGGATCTGATGTCTTTCATGGCGCTCCCCCTGCCGCAGTTGAAGGATCAACCCTGTCATTCCTCTGTGCCCACAGCCCTCCGGCGCGGCGGCGATGCCAATGCCGAGCATCCCGATGTGGAATGTGATCTGTTCTCCATCATTCGCAAGCAGGATGTGATGGTGCATCATCCTTACCATTCCTTTTCGCGTACCGTCCAACGCTTTATTACCGAAGCCGCAGCCGATCCGAATGTGCTGGCGATCAAAATGACGATGTATCGCACCTCTGGCGATTCTCCCATCATGAATGCCTTGATGCAGGCGGCGGAGAATGGCAAACAGGTGGCGGTCTTGATGGAGATTAAAGCCCGCTTTGACGAAGAAAATAACATCACCTGGGCGCGGCGATTAGAGAGTGCCGGGGTGCATGTGGTGTACGGGCTGGTGGGGCTGAAGACCCATACGAAGGTGGTACTGGTGGTGCGGCGAGAGGAAGGGCGGATGCGGCGCTATGTGCACATTGGGACGGGTAACTACAACCCCAAAACGGCCCGTTTGTATACGGACATTGGCCTGCTCAGTTGTCGGGAAGAGTTGGGCGCTGACCTGACGGATTTGTTCAACTTCCTGACGGGCTACTCGCGCCAGAAGCAGTATCGCAAGTTGCTGGTGGCTCCTGTGAGTTTACGCGATCGCATGATGGCACTGATTCAACGCGAAGCCGAACACGCCCGCGCCGGGAACCATGCCCGCATCGTCGCCAAAATGAATTCTCTGATCGACCCGGCCATCATTGCCGAACTCTATCGGGCATCCCAGGCGGGTGTGCAGGTCGATTTGATTATTCGCGGCATGTGTTGCCTCCGGCCAGGGGTGCCAGGCGTGAGTGACAATATTCGAGTCGTGAGTATTGTCGGTCGCTTTCTGGAACATTCCCGCATTTTCTACTTCCACAATGCCGGACAAGAGGAAGTCTTTATTGGCAGTGCCGACTGGATGCAACGCAACCTCGATCGCCGCGTGGAAGCCGTTGTCCCGATCGAAGATCCAGCGATTATGATCGACCTCCAGGAAATCCTGGGCGTGTTGCTAGCCGACAACCGCCAAGCCTGGGATCTCCAGCCCGATGGGCGTTACATCCAACGTCACCCCAGTAACGATAGCCCTGAGCAAAGTTCGCAAAAAATTCTCATGGAACTGGCTCAAGCCTGACGGAGCCGCGATCGCGGTTGGGTTAGATCTCCGACTTCTGGTGTGGATACCCAAGCTATCTGCGGCGCTGCGAGGAAAAGTCGGAGATCGGGAGGCTGGGCGATCTTGGAGCGAGGCTGTGCAGCTGAATGCCCTTCGACTTGAGTGCTGAGGTCGAAACCCAACCCCCTCCCACGGGATACGGTGAGGCGGGGGGATGAGATAAGATAACGGGGCAAACGTGAACAGCGATCGCTGGGGGAAAGTTTGGTGGTTTGGGCATCCGGTCAGGCGTAAGTCTACTGTATGACCAGAGAAGCCAACGCTGTGCCGCAACTGTAAGCCGAATCAGACTGCCTGATGACGCGATCAGGTCCGGTTCGGTCAGCCAGAATGCCCCGGTGAGCGCTTCTTCACTCTATTTCCTGCGTCGCACAGGAACGGAGTTTATCGCTTCATGCTGACTTCAGATCGAATCGAATCCCGGCATCCCGATCCGGCTCCCGCGATCGCGCTACCCCCGCTGCCCCTGCAACGCCCCTTGTTGCTGATTGGGCATGGCAGTCGGGACAACGACGGACGGCAAAGTTTACTCGATTTTGCCGAGGCGTATCAAAAGCTGGATACCTCCCGCCCCGTCATTCCCTGTTTCCTGGAACTCACCAGCCCCACGATTCAGGAGGGTGTGGATCAATGTGTCGAGATGGGCTATACCGACATTTCCGCCTTGCCCGTGTTGCTGTTTGCCGCCCGTCACAACAAATTTGACGTAACGAATGAACTCGATCGCGCCAAGCAACGCCATCCCCAGGTGAATTTTCATTACGGACGGCATTTCGGCATCACCCCCGGCATCCTCGACCTGTGGCGATCGCGCCTCGCTGAGTTGGATTTGCCAGAACATAACCCGCACAACATCTCGCGGGAAGACACCGTCCTGCTGTTCGTCGGACGCGGTGCCAGCGACCCGGATGCGAATGGAGATGTTGCCAAACTCGCCCGGATTGTCTGGGAAGGCAGCGGTTACAGCACCGTGGAAACCTGCTTCATCGGTATCACCCATCCGCGCCTAGAGGAAGGCTTCCGGCGTGCCCGCCTGTACCAACCGCGCCGCATCATCGTGCTGCCCTACTTCCTATTTACCGGACTCCTGGTGAAAAAGATTTACGACATCACCGCCCAGCAACGGGAACTCTCCCCCGACATTGAGCTAGTGAACCTACCAGAAATGGGCTTGCATCCGCAATTATTTGCCGTGATGCGCGATCGCGAAATCGAAACCCAACTCGGTCAGGTGAACATGAACTGCGAGATGTGTAAGTTCCGCCTTGCCGCGATCGACCCTGCCCAGCCTCACGGTCACGGCCACGGACACGATCAGGGTCACGCTCACGGGCACGATCAGGGGCATCACCACGATCACGGCCACGCGCATGGACATAGCCACGATCATCCGGTGGTTGATCCCTACGCCACGCCGGAGCAGTATCATCAACGGATTTGGCAGGTGCCGTAGGGGGAAGTGGTAATGGGTAATGGGTAATGGGTGATGGGTAATGGGTTTAAAGCTGGTTTCGGCTTTAGACTTAGCATTCTGTGATTTACGCTTGATGCCCTGAACTCAAAGTTTCACCCGCTACCGCAGTTTCCCTCTCTACCCCAATGCCCCATTACCCATTACCAACTACCGATTACCCATTACCCATTACCCTCCCCCCTATGAAAGACTTCGCTGTCGGCGATCGCGTGCGCGTCATTGCCCTGCCCCCCTATGTCAAAACTGCTGACCCAATGCCAATGTTGAGATCGCCCGATTTGCTGACATTGGGTGAAGAAGGCACCATTCTCGATCGCCGACCAGGCAACTATTGGAGCGTCCGTCTAACAAGGGGGGCGTATCTGCTGGAGAGTCAATATCTTGAACGGGTAATGGGTGATGGGTAATGGGTAGTTGGTAATGGGTAATGGGTAATCGGTGATGGGTTAACCGAAAGAAGGGTGATGGAGCGATCGGAGTCATGGGTGCAATCAGAATTTTGTGTAAATCCTGATTCTGGCAACCAAAAATCAAGGGTTTCAGCCCTATTAGGCGCAATTTTCTGAACACTCCCCAGTCATTCTTTTCCTAACCTTCGATCACCCACCAACCAATTACCCATCACCAATTACCAATCACCAACTACCCATTACCAACTACCCATTACCCATTACCACCCGCGTCAACTCAACTGCACCACCGCCTGATCATCCACCAACGTGCGCAGGGCGAGTAAATCATCGACAGTGATGCGGAGGAAGCGCTGGGCATCGACGCGGAATTGGACTTTGATACGATCGCTGCCGGGATTGCCGGGAGGGTCGAGTTGGGCGATACTGCGGGCACCGTCGCGATCGTTGAGAGGTTGAACTGGCGTTTGGCTGGAACCGATGCGGCGGGTGATCAGGCGATCGCCGTCAAAGTAGACTTCTGTTTGTTCCGATTCGCTGCCTAACTCGCCGATGATTAATTCGATACTGGGTTGATTGTCGAGGGAAGCACCCAGCATCAGTTCCACAGAGTCTAGCATGGGGTAGGCTTGTCCGGCTTTGATGATGGGATGCCAGTTGTGGCAATTGTTGCGGCGATCCCAGTAGCGCACGCCGTAACTGTGATACAAGAAATCTTTTAGTTCCACGCCCTGACTGAGTTGCAAAGCACCCTGGGCGATCGCTTCAAAGGGCTTCTCACAGCGAATTTTGCTGCTCTCAAAATAATTTCGTACCCAGTTCTGGACGGCAGGAATTTGTGCGGTGCCGCCCACCAGCAACACGGCATCAATATCGCCCGCTTCTAAACCCTGCCGTCGCGCCTGTTGCAACACTTGCGTCATGCACTCATCCAGGCGATCGAAAAATTGGTGCTGTTTGAGTATCCCTTCCAACTCGTCGCGGGTCAGTTGCAACTCGTAGCTGTCAAAGGTTTCGTCGTTAAAGTAAACCTCCTGCGCCTGAGTTTGGAGCGACAGTTGAATTTTGAGGCGTTCTGCCAACCGCGCCGTAATCGGGCTGGCAACTAAGCCCTGCGTTTTGACGAAATGATCCACCAGCCAGTTATCCAAGTCTGACCCGCCCAGATTTTGACCCGCTTTCGCTAAGACTCGCGCCGTTTTGGGCTGCTGTCCCGATTGTTCAGCAAAATTCTTTTGTCCCCATTTGAGAATAAATCCCAACGGTTTGCCCGTCTGGGTGTTGCTGTCTAACCGCACCAGAGACAGATCCAGGGTGCCGCCCCCGAAGTCAATCACCAGCAAGGTTTCGCGATCGCCCAGCCCATAGCCCAATGCTGCCGCCGTCGGTTCATCCAGCATCCGCACTTGCTCAACCTGGAGCGATTGGCACACCTGCCCCAACCACAACCGATAGGTTTCAAAGCTATCCACGGGAACAGTGAAGGTGAGGGATTGGGTCACCTCTGGATCAATGGCTTTCAGTTGTTGAATCACTGCCGTCAAAAACCATTGCCCCACCTGCTCAAACCGCACTGTCTGCCCATCCAACTCCGGCATGAACCCCTGAATCGGCGACCCAATCCCGCGTTTAAAGTTGCGAAAAAAGCGCTGATCCGTCGCCAGATCCAACCCGCGATCGCGCACCGTCTGCCCCACCACCACTTTGCCCTGACTGGCCTCTTCGACATACACCAAACTCGGAATCAAGGGCGGATTCTGCGCCGTCTTCCAGGTGATGCCCGGTAAAGACAGGGTTTCCGGTTGCTGCGTCACCCGATTCCAGCGGGCAATAACCGTATTACTAGTGCCAAAGTCGATCGCGATTCCCATGCCATTCCAATTGGTAGCCTAGACAACTCTGTTAATGAGCGTAACAAGCAATTAGCGTGAGGGGAATTGAGAATTGGTAATGGGTCATTGGTCATTGGTCATTGGTCATTGGTTGGGGCAAATGGTCAGGAAAAGCATG
>JAIXVO010000697.1 GCA_027482985.1 Cyanobacteriota bacterium | reverse complement strand
CTGAGCGAAGCTTGGTCCGCAATTCCTGAAAAACTTGCCTTCTATGACTATGTCGGGAACAGTCCGGCGAAGGGTGGTTTGTTCCGAACGGGTGCGATGGATAAGGGTGACGGGATTGCCCAATCTTGGTTGGGTCATGCTGTCTTTACCGATAAAGAAGGACGTGAGCTGACCGTGCGGCGCTTACCGAACTTCTTTGAGAACTTCCCCATCGTGTTGACTGATACGGATGGCGTAGTTCGCGCCGATATTCCTTTCCGTCGGGCTGAATCGAAGTATAGCTTTGAGCAGGCTGGTGTCACGGTGAACTTCTACGGTGGTCAGTTGGATGGTCAAACCATCACTGAACCAGCGGAGGTGAAGAAGTATGCGCGGGCTTCTCAGTTGGGTGAAGCGTTCGAATTCGATCGCGAAACGCTCAACTCGGATGGGGTCTTCCGTACGAGTCCGCGTGGTTGGTTTACCTTCGGTCATGCCGTCTTCGCACTGTTGTTTTTCTTTGGTCATATCTGGCACGGAACGCGCACCCTATTCCGGGATGTGTTTGCCGGGGTAGATCCTGACCTCGCCGAAGAACAAGTGGAGTGGGGCTTCTATCAGAAGGTGGGTGACAAGTCTACTCGCCGGAAAGAAGCCATCTAGCGGTTAAGTTTGATGAGTGGGAGAGAGGTTTAACGCGCCGTGGTTCATCGCATGGATGATGTTAAACCTCTCTCTTATTCTGGATAAACTGGTTTAGTGGACGTACTTGGGAGGTTTTGAAGATGGAGAGCGTTGCTTACATTCTGATTTTGACGTTGGCGATCGGCGTGTTGTTTTTTGCGATCGCGTTTCGGGAACCGCCCCGCATTGGCAAGTAATTTTTAGCAGCCAAAAATCATTCTGATTCACTCCATAGAATTGGTTTGAACTTATTCCGTCCAAGGATTCCGAGGTGAGGATTACGTCGCCCAGCGAATCCCTTGGGCGTTTTTGCTTTTAGGCATTTTATTTTCCGCCAAGAGTATTCATCAGAGCCGCTTTTGTTACAATGGCAGCTTCCTGGTGAATTGGGTTAACTTTCTGAGTTCTGATTCCATGAATTTCGTCGCTTCTCGAAGAACCAGTCCTTTTCGTTACTCGTTGCAGGGGTATGGCGGCAGACATTTTGGGCAATCAAAAACCACTTGAATTGCAAAGTACAGACGAGATTTTGCAACATCTGGCCGACAAAGACCTGTTGATGGTCAACAGTCGGCGGCGCAACGGGCTGATCATCTGCAAACAGTTTTATGCTGAATTCGCGGGGCCAGGGGCGGCCGTGGGCGGTTTCTTTGATGTGGATTGTCAGGCCGTGATTCCGGTTGGCGAATTATCCCTGGTGCCACCAGAGGATCAAGAAGAACGCCAGAAAGCCTATCTGATTCGCCGCCAGTGGATTCGGTTAACCCATGAGCTGACTGATAACCCGCTGCCGCAGCAACGCGCCCAGATGATTTTGAATCAGTTTGAGAATTATTTTGGGGCCGAAACAATTCAACAAATTCCCGATGAGGCGTTTGCCCTGCTGGTGGGTGTGCTGCCGCAAACGGTGAGAACGTTGCGCTACAACTTGGAACAGTTAAGCGTCAAAACCTAGCAACTGGGTAAGGTCGCGATCGCTCCCATGAACCGACTCAGCGTTCTGGCATTTTCCTCAGGGGTGCCCACTGTAATTCTAAACCCGCCAGCAATTTGCCGAATCAGCGTCCCTTGTTGGTGGAGGGTTTGATGGATGGCAGTTAAGGTGGCGGGGGAAATGTCTCCATTAAGCGTGACGTAGATGAAGTTCGCCTGACTGGACCAAATTTGCAGGGCGGGATGTTGGCTCAACGCCGCACTGAGCTTGTCCCGTTCCTGTTGTAACTCTGGGATTGTTGCTAGCAGTTGGGCGCGATGGGCTAAGGCTAATTGAGCCGCAGCTTGGGTGACGCTGGGCAAGTTGTAGGGCAGGCGGACTTTCTCCAGCACCGCGATCGCGGCTGGATCGGCGATCGCGTAGCCGACTCGATGGGCTGCTAACCGAAAGGCTTTAGAGAACGTGCGTAAGACCATCCAGTTGGGGCGGTGCCGAATTTCACCCACTAAGGTCGTTTGGCTGAATTCAAAATAGGCTTCATCGATCACCACCAGCACATGGGCGGGAATGCTTTGCAGCCATGTGATTTCAGCAGGGGTCAGGGGATTGGCAGTGGGGGAGTTGGGATGGACGACAAAAACCACTCGCACGGGGGGAGCTTGGGTTTGGGTGAGGGCAGTTTGGGCGGCGGCTAAGTCAATCTCAAAATGAGCCGTGCGGTTGACTGCAATCACTGGAATGCCGAGGGTTTGCGCCAGGATGGCGTACATCGAGAAGGTGGGATTGGACACCAGGATGGAGCCATTGCCGCCCAGACAGGTGGCAATCAAGATCGAGCGAATCAGTTCATCAGAGCCATTCCCGACCGAGATGGACTCTGCCCCAAAGCCGGCTGGCAAGTGAGCCGACTCATTCACATACTCGGCGATCGCCTGCCTCAACGCATGATGCCCGCCATCCGGGTACCGATTCGACTCGATCGCCGTTTGCAGTGTCCAGGCTAGTTTTTGCTTCAGCTCTTCCGGCAAATCAACTGGACTCTCGTTCGTATCCAGCCGATCCAGCACAGGTGGCGCGATCGCTGATGCCGCATCGGGAGGGGTTTGCGGATGAGCTTGATAAGCAGCCAGTTGAGCCAGGTCAGTGCGCAGGAATGGGAGCATAGGGAAGGAGTCAGGAGAGAGGAGTCAGGAGAGAGGAGTCAGAAGTCAGGAGGCAGGAGTCAGGAGGCAGGAGGGACAGGAAGTAGGGGAATAAGGGGGAGCCAGGTTTTGGGTTCAAGGCTGGGAGAGGGTAAGCGCGATCGCCAGGTGATGCAGCTAATTTGAAGTTTCACATCTTCGAGCTAAATCGCCTCCCGATCAGCGCACCTGCTCCTCTTAACTTCTGACTCCTGACTCCTGACTCCTGTCTCCTATCTCCTTAGGCCGGATAAATCCGCAGCCGCCGATTCGGTTCTTCCCCGAAACTGCGGGACTTGAGATGATAGTGTTCCACTAACTCGTGCTGCATCTTGCGGACGCTGGCAGAGCGGGGTAACAGTTCGACGGGTTGCCCTTTGGGGATGACAATTTGTTCGACGGCTAACCGGGCTTCTTCTAAAGCTTCGATCTCGTCATCGCCATCGTCTCCTTGCAGGAACAGGTCGAGGTTGGTGGCACCGGGATTGGCGGGGTCATCCAGGTCGAGCATCCGGCGCAAACCCCGGGCAATTTGGGGAATGCTACTGGACTTAATGGTGTGGATGGGAATCTGGCGAGATTTGGCAATCTGGCGCAGTTTGGAATGATTTTTGACGTGCGATCTCAGCGCTAACACTGCATCCGCATTATCCATATCCTTCGTCAACACCACAGGCAGATTCAATGTCCGCACCACCTGATCCAACTGATGCCGACTGACACCGTAAGGGTAGAGATACAGTAAATCTTCCCCATTCGGCCCTAACTGACGGGCATCTTTATCCAGGCGGACTTCATCAATATCCACCAGGGAGGAACCAAACTCATTCCCAACTTCAACAGGATGCAAGCCAGTGCTAAAGGTGGCATCCAGTAGATCGGCGAATTCAGCCGCTTCAGCGGGGGGACGGGCGGCAGGGGGCGTATTGACGGGGCGCATGTGTCCCGCCGATCGCCAACCTTTGCGAGTGGCATCACCCCGACCGAGCGGCGCGTTGTCAATCAGGAAAGCATCGCGATGGCCGAAATCAGTTCTAGTCGATCGTCCCTGCGCTGCCGCAAATTCTTCACTCGATAATTCGTGGGTAATGACGGTTTTACCCGCTTCATTCACGGTGCGGACTTGCGGATTGGGTTGGCGACCGCGTAACAGGACATCGATCGTATCGGCGACGTGTTCATGCACGACCCAGCGTTGCCGTTCTAACATTTCCACGGCGATATCAAAGGTGGGCGGGGCTTTCCGCTCCAGCACACTCTTTTGACTACCGCGCCGACGGGCTTCTTCATCCCCCAGCGTGACAGATTGAATGCCGCCGACCAGATCAGACAGGGTGGGGTTCTTGATCAGGTTTTCCAGCCGATTGCCGTGGGCGGTGCCGACTAGCTGGACACCCCGTTCGGCGATCGTCCGAGCGGCTAAGGCTTCCAACTCTGTCCCAATTTCATCAATCACGATGACTTCCGGCATGTGGTTTTCCACCGCCTCGATCATCACCTGATGCTGCAACTCGGGACGGGCGACCTGCATCCGCCGAGCACGCCCGATCGCGGGGTGCGGTACATCTCCATCCCCAGCAATTTCGTTGGAGGTGTCAATAATCACCACCCGCTTATCCAATTCATCTGCCAGGACGCGGGCAATTTCTCTCAAGGCCGTCGTTTTGCCCACACCGGGACGACCCAGCATCAGAATCGATTTGCCACTTTCGACCAGATCGCGAATCATGCCGATCGTGCCAAACACTGCCCGACCGACGCGACAGGTGAGGCCAATAATTTCTCCACGGCGATTCCGAATGGCACTGATGCGATGCAGGGTGCGCTCGATGCCCGCCCGATTATCGCCGCCAAAATCGCCCACGCGCGTAATGCACTCGTTGATGTCAGCCTGGGTTACAGGCGTTTCTGATAAGTATTCTGCCAGTCCGGGAAAACGAGCTTCTGGGCGGCGACCCAGATCCAGGACGACTTCCACCAACACATCTCGTTGCGGATGCTGATGCAACTGTTGCCGAATGGTGGTGGGCAGAATGTCAAGCAGTCGATGAAGATCGTCGGTAATTTGCATAGGAGTCGAGGTACGCTACGAGCCTCTCAGGGACACGGAAGAACGATGGAAAACCAAAAATTACAGCCGGGGAATGATGGCGGCGCGCCAGGGCTTGAGGGGGGCAACCAGAGAATGTGCCAGTTGAACGGCGGTTGCGAGTAAATCGGGAGCCTGCTGGAGCGTTGTGATTGGGGGTGGAGCCAGTCCTGGCAGCGAGGAATTGGTCGCAGGCGATCGCGCCGGAGACAGGGCAAAGGTGCGAGATGGGGACATGGTGTGCAGTTGTTCGAGAACCGGGGCGAGTAAAACACGGGCGTAGCTTCCATAAGCTACACCGGAGATGTAGCGATCGCGGGAAGATGAGCCGGAATCTGTGGTCATCGGCGATTGCAACAAATTCAGCGATCGCAGTTTGGGCACTGTGTAATCGTTGGTGCCGCCAGCCAATTGCACATAACCCGGCAATTGGGCTTGCAAGACTTGTTGCCCAAATTGAATCGTGGCTTTGGTGGTGCCCATGCCAATATCGCCACTCATGGGGCGACCATCGGTTTGCCAGATCAGCGGACAGGGTAACGGTAAGATCAGCTCGGCTAATGCCCGCAAGTACTCAATTACGTCGGCCCCATTGGGACAACTGATTGCCAGCAGCTTGAGTTGGCTGACCCAGGGGCGAATCGCCGTCCATAACCGTTGAAAATCGCTGAGCCGTCCTGGTTGGGTATGAATTTCGATCGCGTCAATCCC
Source organism: Cyanobacteriota bacterium (assembly GCA_027482985.1). Taxonomy (GTDB): domain Bacteria; phylum Cyanobacteriota; class Cyanobacteriia; order Leptolyngbyales; family Leptolyngbyaceae; genus JSC-12. The sequence goes on along the minus strand of JAIXVO010000697.1, from coordinate 340 downwards.
CGCTTCCAGAATTAAGGGCGCGATCGCGGCAGCAGTAAAAACATAAGACCGAGTGGTGATGTGCTGAATGGGACAGACTGGAACGCAGCGACCGCAGCCATAACAGCGATCGGCAATGACACCCGATGCCGCGATCGCATGAGCCGGACAAATCGTTTCGCAGGGTCGCGCACAATCGGGAGGACAGGCGATCGGGGGAAACTCGGCTTTGCGAAAGTGCGGATCTTCCCCGTCGTTCAAACTCACCATCAACAACGGTGGGGCGATCGGCATGCCACTTTGACGACTCAATTCGACTGCTGTAGCTAATGCTTCTTGCGCTGCCAAAATCACCGCTGGG
>JAIXVO010000356.1 GCA_027482985.1 Cyanobacteriota bacterium | reverse complement strand
TGACCATCATCCAACCCAAAGCGTAACGTCAAAACTTGCCGTTGTTGCGGTGTGAGATCTGCCATCAAGCTTTCCAGATCTGTCTTCAGAGAAGATTGCAGGGCAAATTCTTCTGGGGAAGTGCCTGTATCTTCCAGGAGTTCGCCCAGTTCGGTGTCCTGGTTGTCACCCACCCGCAAATCGAGGGATAGGGGTTGACGCGACTGCTCCAGGTAATCCCGCACTTGTTTAGGAGTCAATTCCAACTCCTGAGCTAGTTCGGAAATCGTGGCGGCACGTCCCAATTGCTGAGACAGTTGGCGTTGAGCCTTCTTGATTTTGTTGAGCTTTTCGGTAATGTGAATCGGGAGGCGAATGGTGCGACCTTTTTCGGCGATCGCCCGCGTAATTGCTTGCCGAATCCACCAATAAGCATAAGTGGAGAAACGATAACCCTTCGTCGGGTCGAATTTCTCAACGCCGCGCTGCATCCCAATGGTGCCTTCCTGGATCAGATCCAACAGATCCACATTGCGCTTGGTGTATTTCTTGGCAACCGAAACGACCAGCCGTAAGTTTGCCTCTACCATCTTGCGTTTAGCGTGCTCACCTTCCGCGACCGCCTGCCGCAATTCAGCTTCAGAAAGTTTGCCCCCTGCTGCCCACTCCGCAAACGAAGGTGCCTGACCGAGCTGATTTGCTAATTGATCCTTGACATCATTTAAAGCCGCTAAACGCTGGACTTGCTTACCACATAAAACCTCTTGCTCATGAGTCAACAGGGGGACACGACCGATTTCTCGCAGGTAAGTGCGAACCAAGTCGGATGAAGTCTGGGAAGTCTTCATAGCATTCATCGGGGAGAGAGGACGGTGGGCAAAAGCAGAAACAGTGTCAGTGTTTAATGCTACTGACTGATAAAAGAGGCTTTAGAACAGGAACTTGAAAGATAAAGGTTACTGATTTTCGCGTACCTTGACTGGAATCGCAACTGCCTCAGGATGATTTTGGGCAGAACGGCGCGATATGACCAGGGCGATCGCTGTCACCAACAGGGATACAGCGAATTCATCAAGCTGAAAAAGTGAATGAATCATACAAGGTCTCGGATTACCGTTAACATTTAATTTTGCTATGTTAAGCATTGTATCATTTATGAATTGAAGAATCTCCTCCTTTCGGTCAATTATCAGAATTGCTTCAGAATTTGTAATTAAAGTGCGACTTTGGTTGCGACCATTCACGCCCGCAGCAGGTTCCGTCAAATTACCTAGAGATTACTGGTGATCCCCATTCTTAATTGCATCCTGGGCAACAAAACAGCCGCAAACTAGAATCCTATTTGCCAGTAGAGAAAAAATGATACCTGACATTTGGATTGTAAACAAGATTAAGAGATTCTCAGGAAAACTTTGTAATCTTCTAAGGTTGTGACAGTGATCCGGTCCCGTTCTCCTTATGGCTGGCTGGGGTACAGATAGTAATTTTCATCCGCAACGATCGCCCCCGTAAATTGTCCCGTGGGTTGCCCCGCCTGGGGTAACAGTGCTAACTCTGCGGGTGTGAGGGCGTAATTCAGAATCCAAAAGCCCGATTGGGATTGGCTGGCAAGGTACTGCTGACTGCGTTGCAGCACTTCCGGCCAGGGGCGATCGCGGCGTTGGTCATTCCAAATTAAAAAAGTGCCGACGCGATCGCTGGCGGGATAGAACAGCGGCTGATCCAAAAAGCCGGATACCGTCAGCGTGGCCCAATCGCGATCGCCAATCAGCGCCAGGGAGGTTAGATTTTGACGCTGAATGAATTGACTGGTAGCCTGCGCCTGGGAAAAGGGTAAAACCCAATCCATTCCATAGGCAAACAGTCCCGCCACCAGTTGCAGGCAGAGCAGGACGGTGAAAAAAATCGTGTGTTGCTGGCTCAACTGCTGATGTAGCCAGCGCCAGCAGCGGGGGAGGCGATAGGTGGCATCCGGAATGTCCGCCGCCAACCATAAGCAGACAATGAATAGGACAAAGGCAAAGCCCCAGTGGCGCGCCCCGCCGCCATGTTTCAGCAGCGCCATGAGGACGATCGCTCCGGTGCCACTGCCATAAAGCAAGAGGATCAGCGGTTTGCGGATGAAGATCGCGATCGCCCCCACGAGCAGCAGGATAGACAGCAGCGCGGCATCGCCTTCTCGGACTATGTTCTGATTCCAAAAGTGCAGTGTGGGCGGGGGCAAGGGCGCATAACTTTTCCAAATGAGTGCCAGTGCCGAAACAACCCGCTTCAGATCCACGGGTTTCACGCCATCCGTTGCAATGCCAGCATCCGGCGGACTGATGAACTGCAACCCACACAGCACCAGCCCCGCCACCACGATCGCCCCACTCCCCAGCAGATCCCACCGTCGTTGGTGCCATTGTCCCGGCGATCGCGGTGGCCCCAGCCATTCCAGCAGGAGCATCGCCGCGATCGCCCCGGCACACAGCATCGAATAAAGGTTCGTATTACTCGCCAGAAATAGCAGGATCGCGATCGGCCAATAGCGTTGCCGACGGGCCGGGAATAGCACACACACACCAAACAGCAAGAGCATCCCCAGCCCATAGTTGCGGCTAATCAACCCAAATTCAAATAAGGAGAAGTAACCAAAGGCAAACAAACTTTTCTGGCAGCGGGAAAACGGTGCGTAGCGAGCCACCAGATAGACTGCCGCCGTCGCGATCGCCCAATGCACTCCTTGCATCGCCAGCGGATCACGGGTCAGCCGACTCACGCCATATAAACAGAGATACCAGAGGAAGGGATGCCCCGTCTCATACCGCAAATGCTGAAATAGCTGGATCAGGGAGTCACTATCCCGCACCAGCATCCAGATTTGCAGTTCATCCCGCCACAGTTCATGTCGCCACAACCCCAACCCACACACCAGCGCAAAGATCACCGTCAAGATCAGCGGAAATGGGAATTTCTGTCGCGATCGCTCAAGCCATTTCTGCATACTGACGCTCACCGTTTCCAACCCCCACTCTTCTGTCCAAACCGAGACGGGCCAGCGGCACCGTCTCTAAGAGATTGTCTTCCTCCCATTCCTCCCATGCCTCTCCCTCCCATGCCTCTCCCTCCCGACTTCTGACTCCTACCGGCCTCGCCCCAGCTCCAGCAACTTCTCCGCGATCGCCTCCGGCACTGGCATTACGGATAACCGATTGCCCTGCCGAACCACCCACAGATCATCGGGGGCAAAGGTTTGGCGCAGAGTATCCAGCGGAATGTAGGTCGGGAATGTTTCGACGTAGGTCAGCGTCACTGTGTGCCAGCGGGGATTATCCGGCGGCGATTTGGGGTCGTAATATTTGCTGCTGGCCTCAAACTGAGTTGGATCGACGACGTTGGGTTGCGCGACTTGCATTAACCCGGCAATCCCTGGTGGGGTGGTGTTGGAGTGATAAAAAAAGGCTAAATCGCCGGGTTGCATCGACTTCAAAAAATTGCGAGCCTGATAGTTGCGCACACCATCCCACAGCGTCTCGCGATCGCGCTGCAAATCGGCAATGCTGTAGACATCGGGTTCGGATTTGAGTAACCAGTAGGGCATGGGAGATAGGAGTCAGGAGTCAGGAGGGGGAGGAAGGCGAGGGAGTGGGAGGGAGGCGAGGAAGATCATCTCGTAGAGACGGTGCCGCTGGCACGTCTCGGTTCGGGGCAGGAATTTGGGCGAAACGCACGATCGCCACGTCCCGGTGTGGGTCGGGATGCAAGAGAAACGCACCAGCGGCACATCCTGCATTTTTCTACCTCTAATCCCTCCAGCACTAGGTTACAGGAAAGGGAGGGATTCTGATTCATCGTGATCTTGGTGCATGTTTGTCATTTGATGTTGAAATGGTCATGCCTGACATTTGATGCTGGAATAAGAGTATGGGCGTAACGCGACGGCAATTTTTGCAGCAGGTCGGGGGGACACTGGCAGCCTGGGGGGTCAGTGAGACAGGCGTGTGGGCGCTGGGCGATCGCTATTGGCAAGCAGTCGCAGCTCCAACCTCGCGCAAATTTGCTCTGCTGATGGGCATTAACCAGTATCCCTTTGGTTCCTTACTGGAAGGTTGTGTGACGGATGTTGAGTTGCAGCGGGAATTGCTAATTCACCAGTTTGGCTTTGACTCAGCAGATATTGTCAGCCTGACGGATGAACAGGCGACCCGCGCAGCCATCACTGCCGCGTTTATCGATTATTTAATCCCCACTGTCAAAGCAGGGGATGTAGTGGTGGTGCATTTCAGCGGGTTTGGCAGTGGGGTGGCGGGAGCGTCCGGGCAACCGCTGCGGCCCAGTCTGGTGTTGGCGGATGAAGTGCCGATGGGAGAGGTGCCCGTGGTCAACGATTTGCTGCTGGAAACGCTGGGCTTGTTGCTGCGATCGCTCAAGACCGACCGCATCACCACGATTCTCGATACCAGTTACGTTTATCCGGGGCAACCGCTGCAAGGCAATTTGCGAGTGCGGGCTTACCCCAACCCCTCAACGGCGCAACCGGCAGCGGCAGAACTGGAGTTACAGGCCATGCTCCTGAGTCAGCTCAAACTAAATCGCGATCGCCAGCCGGATCTAGCGAACTTAAAGACCTTTCCTGGCGTGGTGTTGGCGGCAGCGGGAGTGACGCAAGTGGCGACCGAAGTCCGTTGGAATCACTTGATGAATGCCGGACTGTTCACCCAGACGTTGACCCAAACCCTGTGGCAAGCCTCGCCAGCTACCTCGATCGCGCTGACCCTGAATCGGGTGACCCCCCAAGTGGCTGCGATCGCGAGTCAACAGCACCCCACCTTACAAGGGCAGGCGATCGCGAAACAGCCAGACAAGCTCCCACCTTACTTCGTACCAGGCGGCACTCTGGCGGCAGTCGGGGCGATCGTGGCCGTGGAAGCGAACGGCAACTCGGCGACCCTCTGGTTGGGCGGACTCCCGGCAGCGCTCTTGGAGCATTACGGCGTGAATTCGCTCGTCACCATCAGCCCCACCCCCGACGGTCAAGCCGCCCCGACGCTTCAAATTACCGCCCGCGAAGGCTTTACCGCTCGCGCCAAAGTGTGTTGTCAGAGCGATCTCGCGGGTGCCGATGTCGCGCCCTTGCAAGTTGGGCAACGAGTGCAAGAAGCCGTCCGCGTGTTGCCTCGCAATATCGGCTTAACCGTCGCCCTGGATGGTAGTTTAGAGCGAATTGAACGGGTTGATGCCATTAGTGCGTTCACGGCTGTTCCCCGGGTTTCGTTGGCGATCGCGGGCGAACAACCCGCCGATCTGCTGTTTAGCAAAGTCCAGACACCCCCCACCCAACTGGCAGCGCTACCATCGATGCCCCTAAGTTTGGCTGCAACACCAGCCACTCTCAGCTATGGCTTGTTTTCCCCCGGTCGCGATGTCATTCTCAGCACTACGGGAGAAGGGGGGGAAGCCGTCAAAGTCGCAGTGAAACGCCTGGTGCCGAAGTTGCAAACCCTACTGGCGACTAAACTGCTGAATCTGACCGTCAATGACCAAACTTCACACCTCGCTGTAACCGCCCAACTGGAACAGCTCACCCCACAGGCTCAGATGCTGGCGGCGCAAGGAACCGGGACGATGCGGGGGCTGAGTGCGGTGGGTAAACTGGCGATTAAACCAACGGCAGACTTGGTGCAAATTCCCCTGGGTAGCCGGATTCGGTTTCGCCTGGAAAATCAAGGGACGCTGCCGCTCTATTCGCTGGCGATCGCCCTCGATACCGCCAGCAATCTGCAATGGCTCCATCTCCCTCTTGCCGCCCCTGCCCCCACGCTGCCACCCGAAACCGCTGCTGTGACCGCCACCCTGTTGCCGCAAACAACGACCACCCTGCCCACCGCGATCGCGGGGTCGGAATGGCAACTCCAGGGCACTGCGGGCATCGCCGAAACCTATCTGATGCTCAGCACCGAACCCTTCACCCAAACCCTCGCCACCCTCACCGCTCAACAACGAGCTGGCAATAGCGCGATCGCAGGTGCTATCATCGCCAACCCACTCGAAGTCGTTCAGGCCATCCTGCAAGACCTCCACCAGCCCACCTTCACCCCCGTCGCTGGCAATCCCCCCGATGTCTACACCCTCCATGTCTCTACCTGGGCCACCTTGAGGTTCACCTACCAGATCAGCTAGCGAATTGCTGCCGACGACACTTTCCCTGGACGGGTTTAGCATTCGACCAATGCCCTCTACCCTCTTGCCAAAACTGTGACCGAATGCTGAACCCCTACCATTGGCAAGCATGGACTTTACTAGAAATGCCCTTAGCTCCTGACTTCTGACTCCTGTCTTCTTCCTCCTCCTCCTCCCTCCCGCTCCCTACCCCTGGCATCCCCCCGACACACAGGCCGGATACTGCGGTTGATAGGTCGTATCCCGTTTGCCGAAGAGCGTGTATCGGTGATCGCGGACTTGTTCATAAAGGCGATCGCCGCTCCATTTCACCCCTGGCAACGCGCGATAGGCGGCAACAAATAGGTTACCAACGGGCAGTAAGCGACCAATTTCCTCAGCGGCGGCACTGCCCTGCCAACGACGAGTAGGCGTGACGGCATCCACTAAAATCATGCCGAGTTCGCAATCGGCAGCGGTAATCCCCAGTTGAGCCAGACCCGCTTCATCCTGCATCGGGAGGTAAGTGAATAATTGCCCTTGATCGAGGGTCTCCAGCAGTTTCACCAGATTGACACAGAGATTACAGTTGCCGTCATAAATTACGTAGTAGGCCATAACCAAAAGTTTCAAAGTCAGGGATGTGCCCTTTCATTGTTAGGGATTTTCTCAAAAAATGGGAAATGGATAATTGGATACAAAGGATCAGTAAAGTTTCAGATGACAATGGGCGATCAACTCGTCTACGTATGTTAGTCACTGGATACATCATCTTTCTCATCCTGGTTCGATCGCCATGAATCACCTGCCCAACCCTGCCGCTGCCCGCTCCCATCCGGCCTGTTTGTCGCCTTTATCACCGTTAGCGCCGCCCGTGGAACCGTCTTTTTACTACTTTGCCTATGGCTCCTGTATGTGTCCAGTGGACTTGAAACGGACATTAGGCGAAACCACTTATCCCTATGTGATCGGTCATGCGACGTTGCCGGATTATCGGTTGCGGTTTTCCCGGCGATCGCTGCGGCGTAACTGTGGGGCGTTGGATGTGGTGCCGGAACCGGGAGCCCAAGTGGAAGGGGTGTTGTATCGATTGCCATTCAGGGTGAGCGATCGCCTGGATGAGCGGGAAGAGGTGCCGCGAGGGGGATATCGGCGAGAGGCGATCGCGGTATATGTGCAAGGGCAGCGGTATCCGGATGTGCGGACTTATGTAGTGGTAGACAAGTTACCGGAAGAATTGGCTCCCAATGATTGGTATTTCAATGTGGTGATGCGGGGTGCGGTTACCTGTGGCCTGCCAGAACAGTACTGCTGGCAATTGTTTAACTACATGCACCAATTGCAACAGCGTCAACGGGTAAACCCTAATTTAGACCTGTTGCGACAGGTGAGTTAAGAGACTTCTAGAACGACTATCCCGCGATCGCCTCAAAAAACAATCTGAATTTCCGAGTGTAGGGGCACCCATAGGCATTAACATACCTGACACACCAAAAT